>JARGFM010000006.1 GCA_029210725.1 Bacteroidales bacterium
CTGGTCTCCTCTTCTATGGTCATCAAGGTCGATTTTGATCTGACTATGTCAATACTGGCCAACAATCTGTACCGATTACTTGCTTTGCAACTGGAGCGATACGAACATCTTTCTGTTCAGAGCCTCTATGATAAGTTTGTTCTCAATGGTGCTGATGTCATTATCCAGGAAGATGCAATCACAGTACAGCTGAAGAAGAAAAGAAATCTCCCCCTGATACTGGAGGTAATGCAAACGTTTTCCCGCCAGAAATACCCCTGGCTTGATGGTAAGAATGTTATTTTTGAAGGAGCAACATACTCGTAAATAAAAATACGGGCGATTGTTTACCGTGAAAATCTATGATAATTCATAAATTTAGCATTAAAGTATTTTCTGATCAGGCCGCTTATGTGAGTGATGAAGTTATTTATAAAAAATATGGTTTGTATTCGTTGCCAAATGGTAGTGAAAACCGAGCTTGAAAAACTTGGTATACCTTATATTGATGTTAAAATTGGAGAGGTAAATACGAAAGAGGTAATTCTCAGGGATAAACTGGATCAATTGGACCTGGCAATGAGAGAAACGGGATTAGTGTTAATAGAGGATAAAAAAAGTATCCTGGTAGAGAAGATTAAAGTTACAGTCATCGAACTTGTGCATTATACAGAGGACCAGATCAAGACAAATCTTTCAGATTACCTGAGCGAGAAGCTCAATTACGATTATACCTATCTGGCCAACTTGTTTTCGGAAGTTAAGGGAATCACCATCGAAAAATTCTATCTGACTCATAAAATTGAAAAAGTCAAGGAACTCATCGTCTATGAAGAACTTAATCTCTCCGAAATAGCGTACAAACTTCACTACAGCAGTGTTTCACACCTTTCGAACCAATTCAAGAAATTTACAGGACTTACTCCTTCACACTTTAAAAATCTAAAAAACAAGAACCGGAACACCCTGGAAGATGTGTGAATAATGTAAGGAATATCTTTAATAATATAACAATCAGCTGCCTGGGTTGGGATACCTTTACCTGCATATAAACCAAGCAAATGAAATTTCTTGGAATAGAAAAATCACAGGCTCACATTCTGGTTGAATTAATTGAATATGTCCCTCATTCGGTTGTATCCAGAATCATTTCTCAAAAAATAACCGGAAGTATTACTGCTATAGCTATTGATTCGGGTGAAGCAATGGAGGAGAAGATCTCCCCATTCGACACGTATATTCAAATCATTGAAGGCGAATCAGAAATTGTTATTGACAATTGTTTAACGATCCTGGTAAGCGGTCAGGCCATCCTGGTACCCGCACATGCTACTAATTTGATCAGGGCCAATAATCCTTCAAAAATGGTAATAACTGTAATTAAAAGCGGCTATGAAGGGATAACTATCTAGCAATCCATGATTCGAAAATGTAAAAATTCTGAATATGTCTAAAGAAAAAGAAAGCAGGAAAAACAGCAAAAAACCAGCTGTAAAAAACCTGAAAGAGAAGAGAGCGGCAAAAGCTGCCAAACGCACAGAAAAAAACAGCGAAAGTAAATTTAAAATTTAAAGAAAAAACCAGCTGCATAATGAAATATGCTTTTATTGGCACATACCCACCCAGGGAATGTGGTATTGGTACATTTACCAATAACCTGCTTGATTCAGTTTTACATTTTAAAAAAGCAGTAAAGGGAAACTACGAAGGGTTTGTGGTGGCAGTGAACGATCATGGCCTGACCTATGATTATCCTCAGGAAGTAAAGTTAATCATCAGGCAGGAGCATCAGGAAGATTACTTAAAAGCTGCAAAGTATATTAATGTAAGTGGTGCAGATATATGTATTCTTCAACATGAATTTGGAATTTATGGAGGGCAAAACGGTGTATACATCCTTCCCTTGCTGCACCGCCTGGAGATCCCTCTGGCAGTAACCCTGCATACCATACTCAAAACCCCTACATACAATGAAAAGGCCGTGATGCAGGAAATTGCAAAAATGGCCCAGAAGATCATTGTGATGAGTCTGAAAGCCATTGAATTTCTCGTTGATATCTATGATGTGCCCCGGGGAAAAATTGCTTTGATAGAGCATGGAGTACCGGATATTAAGTTTAACCCGGCGAAATCAAAGGAAGAATTCAAACTGGGCAGTAAAAAAGTATTGCTCACCTTTGGATTTATTGGCCGGAATAAAGGAATTGAAACAGTCATCAATGCCCTGCCCGATGTGGTTCAGAGGCACCCGGATGTGAAATACATCATTTTGGGGAAAACCCACCCCAATGTATTAAGGCATTCAGGCGAAGAATACCGTATATTTTTGATGCGGCTGGTGAAAAAACTTCAATTGGAAAATCATGTGCTGTTTTTAAATCAATTTATTGATGTACAGGATTTATTCAAGTATCTGTCGGCAACAGATATTTATATCACACCCTATTTAAATGAATCTCAAATCACCAGCGGCACACTTTCCTACGCTGTCGGAGCCGGCGCAGCCGTACTGTCGACCCCATACTGGCATGCCGCAGAACTGCTGGCCGACGGAAGAGGAAGACTGTTCGACTTTGCGGATTCCGGGCAGCTATCTTCCACCATTAATGAACTTCTGGATCATCCGGAAGAGCTGGATAGTCTGAAAAAGACGGCGCTTGAATATGGAAGAAATTTTACCTGGCCGAAAACGGGAGAGGAATATGTTAAGCTTTTTACTGCCATTCTGGAAAAAGAATATTTGCCGGTAGAAAAGAAAGACACAGTACTGGATTTTCTTATCCTTCCTCCCTTTTCACTGGTCCATATCAATCGTTTAACAGACGACACAGGTATCATCCAACATGCAAAATATGGCATCCCGAACCTGAAAGAAGGGTACTGTCTGGATGATAATGCAAGGGCCCTGCTTATGGTCCTGATGGCTTTTCGCCAGATGAAAAACGACAGGGCTCTTGAACTCTCCCCCATCTATCTGAGTTACATCCACTATATGCAGAATCCGGATGGTACCTTCAGGAACTTCATGAGTTTTAACAGAAACTTTCTCGACAAGGTGGGTTCCGAAGATTCCTTTGGAAGGACCATCTGGGCATTGGGGTATCTGCTTGGCAACGCGCCCAATGATGCCTATTTTCAGGCAGGAGGAGGGATCTTCTTTAATGCTGCACCCAATTTCGAGAAGCTAAAATCCATCAGAGGCATAGCCAATGCCATGATTGGCATTTGTTACTACCTCAAAACCAATCCCTCTGATGATTCCATGACCGAAAGGCTAAGAAATATGGCTTTCACATTATTAAAACACTACCGGGAGAATGAATCGCCCGATTGGAATTGGTTTGAAGCCTTGCTGGCATACGATAACGGAATTTTACCGCTTGCGCTTTTGCATGCAGCAGGCATACTGAATGATGAGCGGGTTACCGAGGTGGCTATTGCTTCCATGAATTTCCTGACCACCCATACCTTAAAAGATGATTACCTGTCGATTATCGGAAACGAAAAATGGTATAAGAAAGAAGGCGAACGGTCCGTGTTTGCTCAGCAACCCATCGACGCCATGGCCATGGTGTTGATGTATCATCAGGCTTATCATCTCACCAAAGACAAAGAATACCTAAAAAAGCTCTACACTTCGTTTTTGTGGTTCCTTGGTGAAAACGACCTGAGAATGAGCTTATACGATTTTGAAACAAAGGGGTGTTGCGATGGATTTGAAAGCTATGGAGTGAACAGGAACCAGGGAGCTGAAAGCTCAGTAGCCTATTTAATCTCTCATTTAACGGTTTTGCAGGCCTATGAAGAATTTCACAAGCATGAGTGAACACGCTTATGGTCATCAGCAGATATCCATACAATCCTATCCTCACTAAACATGAAGTTCCTTATCCGGTAGCTACGGTACACAATGCCGCTGTTATCAAGCACCAGGATACTTACATCATGATATTTCGTTCCCACAAATTAAACGGAAGAAGCATATTGGGAAAGGCCGTGAGTGATGATGGTTACCATTTTGAAGTGGACAAAAACCCATTTATGATTCCTGCCCAGCAGGGTATCTTTAAAGAATACGAAGCCTATGGGGTGGAAGATCCACGCATTGTATTCCTGGATGGTCAATACCTGATTACATATAGCGCTTACTCCAGGCATGGCGTTCGCATCGGACTTGCCAAAACAAAAGATTTTAAAACCATTGAAAGGTTTTCATTGATCACCGAATCAGATTACCGGAATGTGGTCATATTCCCGGAAAAATTTGGGGGCCTATATGCCAGACTCGACCGTCCTCATTCGGAGATCTCTCCCTGGTCGATTTGGATATCGTATTCACCTGATTTAAAATACTGGGGGGAGTCAAAAATAATTATGAGACCCGTGCAATACCACTGGGATGAGATGAAGATTGGTCCGGGCGCACCTCCCATCAGAACCCCACGCGGTTGGCTGCATATTTATCATGGTGTTTTCCCAACCATGGATGGATGTGTTTACAGGCTTGGTGCAGCAATTCATGACCTGAATGATCCTTCAGAAATCATCGCTGTGGGTGATGACTGGATCCTGCAACCCAAAGAGGAATATGAAATTACCGGGTATGTACATAATGTGGTGTTTTGTTGTGGTGCAGTTCCTGAGGATGATGGAAGTGTAAAAATATACTGGGGAGGAGCCGACAAAGTAATGTGTGTGGGCACTGCCAACCTGGAAGCCCTGGTAGACCATTGTCTGGACAATCCGCGTCCTCCCATTTAACCGGATCCCCACAAAAAGAAAACTGTCAGGAGGAGTTCCCTTCAGAAGATGGTATAAGAGGGTCCCGATCTCCCTACTCGAACCTGTCTTGTGACACCCCATCCATATTTATTTGTATATGTGAATGATACTAATGTGTGAATGATGTAACTAATACTTAGAAATATGTAATGGCTCCTTTGATGAATAGCGTGACCTTTGTAAGGTGGAATTTTATTCACCACTGTATCGCCAGTTGCGACAAAAAAATCTAAAGTCATGAAAAGAACAGAAAACAAAGTGGTAATCGTAACAGGTGGCGCATTAGGAATCGGACGCGAAACATGTCTTCTATTAGCAAAAGAAGGTGCGAAGGTCGCTGTGACCGACATTCTTGACGATGAAGGCCGGAAACTGACTGAAGAAATTACCCAATCAGGAGGAGTGGCAAAATTCTGGCATCTCGATGTCTCAGACGAAAAGGAAGTTGAAAAAGTGTATAATGAAGTCGTTAAAGAATTTGGGAAAATGGATGCGACTGTAAATAATGCAGGAATTGCAGGTGCCGACAAGCCAACTCATGAATTAAGCGAGAAGGAGTGGGATACTGTCATGAATGTGAACGTTAAAGGAGTTTTTTTCTGTACCAAATATGCCATTCCACATATGAAAAAAGGAGGCAGCGGGAGCATCGTAAACCTTTCTTCAATATATGGCTTAATTGGCGCTGGAGATATTCCACCTTATCATGCATCTAAAGGTGCAGTAAGATTGATGTCAAAAAATGATGCCCTAATATATGCAAAGGATAATATAAGAGTGAACTCTGTACATCCGGGTTTTATTTGGACTCCCCTGGTAGAAGAATTGGGTAAAAATGACAGCAGTTTCCGAAAAAAACTTGATAGTCTGCATCCCATAGGACATGTTGGCGAAGCAAAAGATATTGCCTACGGAATTCTTTATCTGGTATCCGACGAATCAAAGTTTGTTACCGGAAGTGAACTGGTTATTGATGGCGGGTACACCTGCAAATAATCTTCGTCTAAAAAAACAAATGATCAACTAAAAAAATATGATTATGAAAAATTCAATTTTATTCGTGGCAAGCATCCTGTTTCTTTCTGCAACCATGTTTTCCGCTTGCCAATCATCGGCCACAAAAGTAGATAATGCAAAAGAAAGGGTACAAGAAGCTGAAAAAGAGTTGACAGATTCAAAAACTGATTTGTATCAAACCAGACTGGATTCTATCAGTGACTATCAGCAATTCAAAAAGTACGCTGAGCAGAAAATCATCGACCAGGAGAAATCTATTGCTGAATTTAAAGCAAGAATAGAAAAAGAGAAAAAGGAAAACAAAGCTGATTATGAAAAAAAGCTGATTGAACTGGAGAATAAAAACAGCGATTTAAAAAAGAAACTGGCGGAATTTACAGATGACAGCCAGGATCAATGGATGTCTTTCAAAACTGAATTTAACCATGATATGGATGATTTGGGCAAAGCATTAAAAGATCTGACCGTAGAAAACACCAAATAATTTCTGATGAACCAGCAAATCCAAACCTGAACAATCAAAATACTTGATGCACCGTGAAAATAGCCATTCTTTCATCGATAGCCTGGAGGACACCTCCCCGGAAATATGGACCCTGGGAACAGGTATCCTCAAACATCGCCGAAGGATTGGTTGAACTGGGCATCGATGTAACACTATTTGCATCAAGCGATTCCATGACAAATGGCAAGCTGGAATCCGTAATTGAGCTGCCCTATGCGGAGCACCCCGAGCATGACCCCAAGGTAGCCGAGTGCCTTCACATCAGTCATTTAATGGAACGGGCAGATCAGTTTGATATAATACATAACAATTTCGATTTTCTTCCCCTGAGTTATTCCCGGCTGATCAAAACCCCGATAGTAACAACGATTCATGGTTTTTCTTCTCCAAAAATTATTCCGGTATACAAGAAATACAATAACACCAGTTACTATGTATCCATCAGTAATTCGGATCGCAGCCCGGAACTCAGTTATACGGCCACTGTTTACAATGGCATTGACGCCAGGGAGTTTAGTTTCAATTGCGAATCAGGCAACTACTTGCTATTTTTTGGCAGGATCCATCCCGAAAAAGGAGTTGCTGAAGCCATTGAAATTGCAAAGAAATCAAATAGAAAACTGCTCATTTCCGGTCTGATTCAGGATCAGGAATACTATACTCATAAGGTGGACCCCCACATTGATAATCAGGAAATAATTTATCTGGGCAATTCAGGGCCCGAAGAACGAAACAGGCTCCTGGGTGGCGCCTTTGCCCTATTACATCCCATAAGTTTTGAAGAACCGTTTGGCCTTAGCGTGGTTGAAGCGATGTTCTGCGGAACACCTGTAATTGCCTTTAAAAGGGGGGCCATGCCTGAATTGATCCTTGAAGGTAAAACCGGTTTTCTGGTGAATAATGTTGATGAGGCAGTGGAGGCAGTAAACAGTATTGAGTTTATCAATCGCAGAGATTGCATGGAGTGGGCAAAGGCAACCTTCAGCCGTGAAAAAATGGTGAAAGGCTATCTGGAAGTATATCAAAAAATACTTCGTTAGAATCATAATATCCTGAAGCACTTTGCTCAGTCATTAGTCTGTTGAACCTAAGCTAAATTATAACAAAATGAAAGCAACAAAATTAAATGCGATTACAAAAAATATCCTTTGGGGTATTGTGACTATGCTGATGATATTTTCATTCACATCATGTGCTGTAAATGTTCCATTCTCAACAACATCTGTCGCTCCGGCAGCTGAAGGTCAGGTAAAAGTAAAAAGAGACAATAACCTGAATTATTTAATTAAAATAAAAGTGTCCAATTTAGTGGAGGTCGAAAGACTGAAACCAGCCAAACAAACCTATGTGGTTTGGATGGTTACAGACCAGGAATACATAAAAAATATTGGGCAATTAAATAGTTCTAAAGCCTTCATGTCAAAAAAACTGATCGCATCTTTTGAGACAGTATCGTCCACCAAGCCCATCGAAATATTCATTACAGCTGAGAATGATGGAAGTACCGGATATCCCAGTGATGAGGTTGTATTAAAAACAAACCGGTTTTAAAATAAATCAAAAGAGATGAAGATTCTCGTCATTGGATTTCTGACATTTATTGCATGGTCATCCATTGCAACTTATACCTATGTATGCAAGATACAAGGATTGTGTGATGAACCGGAGATTATCGAATTCATGGCGGTGACCCAGGAGGGTATCATCGCCGATGAAGCAATACCTGAGCCTTCCGAGCAGGAAAATGCAACAATTCCGAAAAACCTGGTCATATACTTTGCATTTGATAAATCTGATTTCATTCCTGATTCACAGACAGGCAATTATATTCTAAAGTCGAAAGCATATCTGGATCAAAACTTACAAGCCAGACTCCGGATAACAGGCCACACTGATGCAGTTGGATCTGATGCCTATAACCAGGCGCTGGGGCATCGGCGTGCACAAAGTGTTTTGCACTATTTTGAAAGTGAGGGCATGACTGCAAGGAATAGCCAAATTGAATCAAAGGGCGAGAAAGAGCCTGCAGACGATAACGATACAGCTGCCGGAAGAGCAAATAACAGAAGAACCGTTGTAACCATAATAAAATAAAATCATGAACACTTTAATCTTTCTTTTAGCGCAAACAAAAGGTATGGCCATCATTGAAATTCTCGCTTTATTGCTGGTTGCTGCCATTATCGCTTATATCACTTCATGGCTTTACCATAAGTCAATCTTTGCTAAGGCCATCAAGGCCAATGAATCCGAAAGGGATGAATTGAAAAAGCAAATCGCTAATCTTACTGCAGAAAAAAATATTTTGTTTAAGGAGCTTCATGAGCTTAAAGCCATTCCATCACAGACTGTTACTGAAGATGAGGCCCTGGTTCATATTGCTCAGAGTAAACAACAGCTTGATTATAAAAGTTTTGGAACAGCCGATGAGACAGATAAAGATGACCTGAGAATGATCAGCGGCATTGGTCCATTTATTGAGGAAAGACTTCACGCCCTTGATATATATACTTTTAGACAGATCAGTAAATTCTCAGCCCGGGATATCGCTATGATCAGTGACACGATTCTGTACTTCTCAGGCAGGATTGAAAGAGACGAATGGGTTGCACAGGCCGGAGAACTGGTGCGTAGTGAAAAACAGAGAATGGAGTTCCTGAAGCGGATAAAGGCCAGAAAGAATCGTATCTACTATGATAGAATAGGAATCGCCAAAAAAGAAGAAACGGATGACTTAACCATCATCAGCGGCATTGGTGGATGGATCAGGGAAAAACTCCATGCACTGGATATCTATACCTTCCGTCAGATTGCTAATTTTAATGAAGAGGATGTTCATATCCTTACTGAGGCCATTGAATACTTCCCCGGCAGGATTGACAGAGATGAATGGATACTTCAGGCCAAGGAGCTTGTTCGAATCGCAGGCAATAAGTCTGAACTTCTCCAGCGAATCAGGGAAAGAAAGGACAGGATATATTTCGACAGGGTCGGGATTGCCAAAAAATTCGAGGCGAACAATTTAACCCTGATTTATGGAATTGGCCTATGGATTGAAGAAAGGCTCAACATGCTGGAGATATATACTTTTGATCAGATCAGTAAGCTCTCGCCCGAAGATGTGACTACCATCTCTGAGATCCTGGAGATTGACCCGGGTCGAATCGAGAGGGACAAGTGGGTCAGCCAGGCACAAAAACTTGCAAAAATTAAACAGCAAAAGATACTTGCCTAGGTAGTAATCTTTTTGCTAATCAGGTGGATTTACCACCATCCCCGGCGACTGTTTAATAAATCCAGAATGATCAGGATTACACCGATGATAATGAGCGCATGAAGGACCGGTGCCGATAAATGAAGCGCAAAAACCCCTAACAGCCAAAGAACTATTAGAATGAGTCCAATGATCAATAATAATCTAGCCATAACTTCAAATTTTAAATATGAATACTCTTTTTGTTTGTCACTGATTCTGCCCTCGGGCTTGTTTTAGCTTCAAAACTGTCAGGTTTAAAACCGTAAGTTTCGCTGATGATGCTGTATTTTCTCCGCCATATCCGTTTTGAAAGTACTTGATAGATTCCGGCAGTTTCAATAGGTCTTGGCAAATACTTCTTATTGCCGTCCTCGTAAGCAAAAGCCCAGAGCTCGCCTGCTGATATTTTTCCCGAATACCACAGCTTAATAACTGCTTTACCTGTTTCTTCATGCCTGATGTGTCTGGTGTATACTCCATGGGGGTGATGGGAAATGATCAGGTCCTTCATCCAGGTCCCCCATGATCCCCTCCAATCTGAGCACCCCTAAGGCCCGGAAAAATCTCGATGAATGGTCCTCATCACTTCCCCCGCAAAGACAGGCGATAAGACACTGCCAGGAAGGATGGCTCAGCACAGTTCCGCCGGCCCATAAAGTATCATCGTCAGGGTGCGCGACGACGAGGAGTACTTTTTTTGAGTTTGGATTTTTCGGTAACAATGGTACAGAGTTTTTTCACTTCCGTTCTTCAACACCCGGATATATATTCGGATTTTTAAAAGACTTTTCGTCCTTGATTAACCGAACATTAAAGCAAGTAATGCTATTACCAGAAGAATGTGACATCATAAAGGTAATCCTCCCGGTCTGTGAATGTATTACACAATTCAGGATAAGAATTACATCATTCACAGGTTTTCCAGGAAAACTCTCTGATCAAGCTCATTGAGTGACAAATGCATGAATGACTGTCAGGAGTCTTTGAGCTCTTTCAATAGCTCTTTTAAATGGATGGTCGCATAGGTAGAAGCAAAATCGGACATGGCATAGGGGATAATCAGATGCTCGTTATGAATCATTGATCCGCAGGAATATACCACATTTGGAACATACCCCTCTCTTTCTTTTGCATTGGGCATCAAAAGAGGGTTCTTCAATCTCCCGATCTCTTTTTCGGGATGGTGAATATCGAATAAGGAGGCCCCCAGTACATATTCCCGCATTGGGCCAACTCCATGGGTGATGACCAGCCAGCCATCCTCTGTTTCAATGGGTGAGCCTCCATTCCCTATTTGAACGAATTCCCAGGGGAATTTGGGTTGCTGCAATAATCTTGCCTCACGCCAGATGTTCAAATTATCCGAAAAAGCAATATAATTGTTATAACCATCCAGACGACAAAGCATGACATATTTACCCTTAATCTTCCGGGGGAATAATGCCATTCCTTTGTTAATTGAAATCTCCCCGTGCAAAGGGGAAACCTTAAAATGGTAAAAATCGCTTGTTTCAAGCAACTTTGGCAAGATGGTGCTACCGTCATAGGCTGTGTACGTGGCATAATATTTACATTCGCCGTTGTCGTCAATGAACTTCACAAAACGGGCATCTTCAATACCATTCCTTTCATTTACAGATACCGGGAATATGACTCTTTCGGATATATTGGTATCCAAGGAAAACTCAAGCTCATAATGTGATGAGGCCAACCAGATAATCTGACTAAATAATATCTCCTTATCGGAGGCGAGGTGAAGCGTTTTCCTGGTTTTTTGTATACAGTCGTACAGCTCTCTGTAAGTAAACTCTTCATTTAACTTATCCAGGATCAGGGCAGGTGGAATTATTCCACCTGTGCCCAGCATTTCATCCAGTTTATGAGCAAAGGACTCTTTCTGATAAACGTGGCGTCGTGTATGTTCTGCCTCTTCCAGCATTTTACCGGTGGGTTCCAGGCTCAGGTTGCAATCCTTATCCAACACTCCGGTCCTGAATACAATGGAGGATATATGCCCCTCTCCTGTGGCCCTGAAACTCAATATGATCCTCATCTGACCCGGACCGGTCTCTTTCTGGTCCGGATGTTCCATGATGGAGGGATTAAAGAAAGCTGCAGATTCTATAGAATATTCCATGGTAAAATAGGAACCAATAAGTATCCTTTTGGAATAGTCAATTGAATTTGGATCCATGTTCATCCCCAAAATCAGATGGGCAATCTTATTAAAATGCTTTTCAAATATTTTGGAAATGTTCCTGTGACGCATGGAATAATCCCTCAGAGTTTGCTTTAATGTAAGCAAAGCATCCTCTTCAGACATTCCCATAACAGAACGAATAATCTCTGAAGCCCTGTGGTTTTCTGTAAACAGAAAACGAGCAATGATTCTGCTTGGATCGGGGTAAAATATGGTCTCTTTTCTGTTTACGATAACCTGCATTTCTGAAAGCTTTATTTGTCAAAGGTAATTCCAAAAGTCAAATATGATGATTTACAAGGCATTATTTACTACGAGATATTCAGATACTTAAACAAGTAGCCTCCTACACTGAAAAAATGCTTTATTGCATAAGGAATAGCAGTTTTCTGAATGAGTGGTTTTAAATTGCAATGTAACTTAACTCAACCCATGATTTTTGTCTATCGAGATTCCTGCATTGATCACTTTGAGAGAATGTTCAGGCAAAGGATGCGGTATTAAAAGACGCTTTAAAAAACATATGTTTGATAGAACTGTGAATATATTTGTCACGTTTTTACCGGTTAATACGTGACATTTTATATATTTATATTGAAAATGATAAACAATGAAAGTTTCTGATTTAGTTGCAAATAAGATCAATAGGTTTAAAAACGGGTATGTTTTCACCTATGATAAATTTAACGTGCCTGTAAATAAGGTAGATGCATTAAAAAAAGCACTGAGCAGGCTGGTGGCAGCAGGTAAAATTGTGAGATTATCCAAGGGACAATTCTATAAACCTGAGAAAACAGAATTTGGAATACTACAGCCACCGGAATACCAAATCGTGAAAGACCTGCTTGAGGAAAAGAACAAAATCGTCGGATACATAACCGGTGTTAGTATTTTCAATAAGCTTGGCTTAACAACACAAGTATCTAACACAATACAGGTAGGGACCAACATTGAACGAAAGCCGAGAAAAAGGGGTAAATACAATATTCGTTTCCTCCGTCAAAAGAACACCATCACAAAAGAAAATACTTATATGCTTCAGGTATTGGATGCTGTAAGGTTTATCAAACGAATACCGGATACAGATGTAAATGAATCCTGCAGAAGAATCATTTCCATTTTCAAGGATTTTTCGCAGGAAGAAAGAATTGCTATTGCGAAATACGCACTAAAATATAATCCTGGATCCAAGGCTCTGACAGGTGCAATTCTCGACCATATATCAAAGGACAGCATCACTGATCAGTTATATAAATCAATAAATCCAGTAACAGATTTCGATCTTAAAATAAGTATTGATGCTTTACCAACAAAGCAGAAATGGAGGATCTTATGAACCTGCATGATAACAGTGGCGTATTCGAAGATGCCATAAGGGCAGCCAGCGATCACCTTGATATGAGAAGCATCTTTGTGGAAAAGGATTATTGGGTCACCTTCCTTCTTTCCAGATTATCAAAATCTGCACATTCACACGAAGTTGTTTTTTAAGGCGGGACATCATTGTCCAAAATACATAAGCCGATTGCCAGGTTCTCTGAAGATGTTGATCTTGCAATACTGAGATCAGAAGACCGGACTGCCACTCAAGTCAGGAATTTAATCCGTAAAGTGGAGAAGGAGCTGGTTAAGGGATTCGATGAGGTTAACCTTGAGGGAATTACAAGCGAACAAACCCGATACAGAAAAACGGCTTATGATTACAAAAGGACAATTGCTTCAGAATCCGTTTCAGGTATACAGGAACTAATGATTCTGGAAATCAATTCTTTCGCGAATCCGGTTCCATTCAAACGGATGCCTGTGAGTTCACTGATTGAACAGTTTCTTCACGAAAAAAATCAACATGAAACAATAGAAAAATATGGCCTTCAACCATTTGAATTTAATGTCCTGGTGCCGGAATCAACTCTTATTGAGAAGATATTATCCCTGATAAGATTGTCGTTCTTTGAAGATGGGATCGATAAGTTAAGGAATAAGGTGAGACATTTCTATGATCTATACTTCCTATCAACCTCTCATGCTTATTGGGATTATTTACATGCCAAAGATTTCCATGAACATTTCACCCGGATGTTTGAGGAGGATAAAACTAAGTTTGAGGATCCTGAGATATGGCTGACATCATCCTACACCAATTCTCCAATACTCACCTCTTTTGATGAAATCTGGGATGAAGTAAAAGGTACATATAATACAGATTTCAGATTACTTGTGCATGGTGATTTTCCTGAGGATGAACTGATTGCTGATCAGTTCCGAAAGATCATTCAAATCTTATTATCATAGAAGGAGAAAAACCATAACACTCCGTGTTTTTTACTTTCCCAATGGCTTACAAAAGCAAGCTTTTGACACCACCGAAAAAGCAAAAACCACCCCGCCTGCGGCGAGATGGTTTTTCTCTTTTGTCGGGGTAGCGGGATTTGAACCCACGACCTCGTCGTCCCGAACGACGCGCGCTACCGGGCTGCGCTATACCCCGAATTGGATGGCAAAATTAATAAACTTTAAGAACTTTTAAAGTGTTCCTTGCACTCACTCATTAACTTCTCGGCATTCACAGGCACCACTCCGGCCTTTTCACAGACCTGTCCGCCGGCCAGATTGGAAACGGCTGCCACTTCAGCGGGAGGCAAGCCTGCGATCAGGCAAAGGGCAGCCAAGGCAATGACTGTATCACCGGCGCCGGAAACATCTGTAATCTTTCTTTTAATGGCTGGTATATGCACATATTCCCCAACTCCGGAGCTCAGTACGCCCTGGTCACTCAGAGTCACCAGCATGTTCTCGATCTGCTGCTGTTTCTGAAACTTCTGCATGGAACCGGCCAGATTCTCTATCTCATTCTTACTGATATCCAGCTTAAGCCCTTTCGCCAGCTCTTTGA
The DNA here is from genome assembly GCA_029210725.1 of Bacteroidales bacterium. NCBI lineage: Bacteria > Pseudomonadati > Bacteroidota > Bacteroidia > Bacteroidales > Bacteroidales bacterium. Next base: position 14,633 of record JARGFM010000006.1, read on the forward strand.
AGTTGGGCTTAAACAGCTTCACCTTTTTATAGAGATCAAAACTCCTGAATTTGGGATCCACCAGGACGGGTACTGCCACTCTTTCAGAGGCACTGATCACCTCCGAAATCACCCTGGGAGTCAAAACTCCCTTATCATAGTCCTGCATAATAATGGCATCGATCCCTCCGCTTTCCAGAAGACTGGAAATCAGTTCCAGGAACTCCTCCTGTACCCTCTTATTCAGGAAGATATCCATCTCCTCATCCACCCTCAGCAGGTGCTGGTTACCACTGATGATCCTGGTTTTCTGGGTGGTTACGCGGTGCCCGTCCACCACCAGGCCAATATCAGAAAGCAGCTGCTCCTCCATCAACTCGAGGATCAGCTTGCCCCGGTCGTCATCGCCAATCACGGAACAGAGGATGGGAACTGCTCCCATGGCTTTCACATTCAGTGCCACATTGGCCGCTCCCCCAAGTCGATTCTCTTCAATAACACCAGAAACAATAGGCACCGGGGCCTCGGGTGATACACGAGCCACACTCCCCCATAAATAGGTATCGATCATGACATCGCCGATGATCAATATTTTCTGATTGGAGAACTTGTCAAATACGGACTTGAAATCGGTGGACTCGAACATGGTTTCTATAAATCTGCGCAAAGATAAACTTTTATACTCAATAGGGATCCACATCCACAGAGATCCGGACCGATCGATATACTTCGTTCCCGGAAAGTCCGCTCAAAACCTCCTTCAGTAGCTCCCTGGCCCTTTCATAGGAAGCCTCTCTCTCGATCTTCAGCAGGATCTGCTTGTGAAAAGTATTATGGGTCTTCCTCACCGGGGGATATTGAGGGCCCAGTACCCGGTTGGAGAAAATTTGTTTTAACTCCCTTGCCATCAAGTCTGTTGCTCCATCAAGGATGGAGGGAACCTTGTGCCTGAAGCTGATCCGGATGATCCTTTTGAAGGGTGGATAGCCAAAAAGCTTCCTTTCTTCCATTTGGTCGGCATAGAGGCCCTCAAAATCACATTTACTAATGTACTGTATAACCGGATGTGCAGGATCCAGGGTCTGTACGATCACTTTTCCCCTCTTCTTTCTTCGGCCTGCCCGGCCGCTGACCTGATGAATCAGCTGATAGCTCCTTTCAAAAGCCCTGAAATCGGGGAAGTGGAGCATCTGATCCGCATCAAGTACCCCCACCAGTGTGACATTATGGAAATCAAAACCCTTGGAGAGCATCTGAGTACCTATCAGTACGTCCAGTTTTCCCTCGGCAAACTGGTTGATCATGGCCCTGGTCCTGTTCACGGACCGGGCCGTATCGGTGTCCAGTCGCCCCACCCTGATCCCCTCAAAGATCAGCGGCAGTTCATCCTCAATTTTCTCGGTACCGAAGCCCTTCATGCTCATGCGAGTTGCCCCGCAGGACGGGCAGGCCAGGGGCATATTTTCCTTATGACCGCAATAATGGCACTCCAGTTTCCTGCTGGTCTGGTGGTAGGTCAGGCTCACATCGCAGCGGCTACATTTGGGGATATGACTGCAATCCTCACAGATAATGTAGTGGGAGAACCCCCTCCTGTTCTGAAAAAGGATGACCTGCTCATCTGCTGCCAGAGCCTCCTTGATCGCCTCCACCAGCTGGGGGGTAAAGTGGGAAACCATCTGCTTCCGTTTAGTCGCCACTTTTATATCGGCCAGTATGATTTCAGGTGGCTCCACCTCTCCAAATCGGGAGGAGAGTCTGATATATCCGTATTTTTGGGTACGGGCGTTGTGCAGAGACTCATAGGAAGGGGTGGCAGTTCCCATTAAAACCCTGGCGTTGTGATGAAGGGCCAGTACCTGAACCGAATCGCGGGCATGATACCTGGGGGCCGGATCATGCTGTTTGTAACTGTTTTCATGCTCCTCATCAATGATAACCAGTCCCAGTTCCCTGAAAGGAAGAAAGATGGACGATCGAACCCCGATGACCACTCCGTAAGGCTCTTCGTCGGTGAGTCCTATCAGGTTCCGGTAGACATGCACCCGGTCCGAATCGCTGTACCGGGAGTGATACACTCCCACCCTGCTGCCAAATACCTGGCGAATACGCTCAATGATTTGAGTGGTCAGAGCAATCTCGGGCAACATATAAAGTACTTGTTTGCCCTGTTCCAGCATCCCACCAATCAGCTGCACATAGAGTTCCGTCTTTCCGCTGGAAGTGACTCCATGAAGCAATACGGCCTGATGCGAGGCGAATTGTTCCCGGATCGAATCCAGGGCCGCCTGCTGCTCCTGATTCAGTTGATTCGCCTTTCCCCCGTTTCCATCAATACCCGGATCACGCCCTTGCTCCTCCTTTTCAAATTGCTCCAGTATCCCCTTTTTTATGAGAGCAGCTGCGGCACCGGCTGCACCGGCTTCTTTTACAAGTTCACTTTTAAGCAGTCCTGTCTGAAAACCAGTTCCTTCGCTTCCCGAAAAGGAAAGCATATGCTCCATAAACTCTTTTTGCCGGGGAGCTCTGTACAGTTGATCCAGAAGTGCATGGAGCGCCTCTTCTCTTCTGAAGTTTTCTGAAACTCTGAGGTAGGCCACGGACTTTTTTGGAACCCTGTGGTCCACAAACTCGTTAATTTCCACGGCCCCTTTCTCTACCAGATATTTCAGGATTCTGACCGGGTTTTGGGAAACACCGGCCAATTGAAGATCGCCCAGAGTCACCTCACCCTGGTCCTTCACCACCTCCAGCAACAGCCTTTCCTGCTGGTCCAGCACCGTATCGTCTTCATAGCGCTTGTTATAACGCACCTTCGATTCGCTCTCCGGCCTGAGTCCTGAGGGAAGAGCGGCCCGCATCACCTCCCCCGGAGTGCACATGTAATAGGCGGATATCCAGTCCCAGAGATCGAGCTGGTGCGCACTTACCAGGGTAAATTCATCCAAAAGATCCAGAATTTTTTTGATCTGCGTACCTTCAGGAGCTTCCTGGTGGACCGTGCGGACAATGGCGCTGTAAAGGCGTTTTTTTCCAAAGGAGACTAGTACCCTGCTCCCGGGCACCACCTTCCCCCGGAGGGTTTCAGGTACCTGATAGGTATATAAGCCCTCAACGGCCAGTGGTAATATTACCTGGGCATAGAGATCCGGTCCGGACATAGACGGTAATGTACAAAAAAAAGAGCTGGCCTTATACCGAGAGGATTTCCACCATCTGCAGCTGCTCGGGGTCCACGGTTTTCTGGTGTTTGATCACTTTCCGGAAAGGCACCTGATCAATCTCATTGTTATGGTATCCAACCATAACACTCTTCTGGTCGTCCATCAGGGCTTCCACAGCTGCAAAACCCAGCTTGCTGGCAGTGACCCGGTCATGGGCCGACGGAGTACCTCCCCTTTGAATATGCCCCAGTACAGAAACCCGTACATCATAATCACTGAATTCTTCTTTCACACTCTCGGCTATGGCAAAAGCTCCTCCCGATTCATCTCCTTCTGCTACGATGATTATATTGCTTGACTTCTTTCTTTTAAAACTTTTCTGCAGGTACTCTTTCAGATTACGGGACTCCCCCTGTACTTCCGGTATCAGAATAGCCTCAGCTCCCGTGGCGATCCCGCTGCTCAGAGCAATAAATCCGGCATCCCGGCCCATTACCTCAATAAAAAAGAGTCTGTTGTGACTTCCTGCTGTATCCCTGATCTTATCCACAGCCTCCACCACCGTATTCAATGCCGTATCATAGCCGATGGTATAATCGGTGCCAAAAATATCATTATCTATGGTCCCGGGAATTCCAATAAAAGGAATATCGTAAAACTCATCGCAGAACACACGTGCTCCGGTCAGCGAACCATCACCACCGATGACCACCACGGCATCAATCTCTGCTTCTTTAAGATTATCATAAGCCATACGGCGCCCTTCGGGTTCCATAAACTCCTTGCTCCGGGCTGTCTTCAGAATGGTTCCTCCCCTCGACAGTATATCACTTACGCTGTGAGCCTTCAGCTCAACAAAATCCTTATGGATCATTCCGTAATAACCATAGCGGATGCCGATTACCTCCAGTCCGTAGTAAATGGCAGTGCGGGTGACACCCCTGATGGCGGCATTCATTCCCGGAGCATCCCCTCCGGAAGTAAGTACCCCTATTCTTTTAATTTTTCCCATGTTAACAGGTCCTTAGAAACAACCCAAAATTAATAAAATTGTCTTAAGAAGAAGTTAAGTTATTAAGCTCTTCCTTCACCGATTCCAGCTGTGCCCTGGAGGTGGAGGTAGCCCCACTGATTCCAACACTTTTGCAGGCTTCGAACCACTGCTTTTTAAGTTCTCCCTTTCCGCTGATCCAATAGCTTCGTGGATTGAGGGATTTGCAATATTCAAACAGCATTTTTCCGTTGGATGAGTTTTTTCCACTCACGAACAACATCACATCGTACTTGCTGGCAAATGCAGTGAGACCGGGTTTACGCTTTTTCATTTGTCCACATATCGTGCAGTCCGATCTGAAATGAACAGGCGCAGTGTGTCCGGAGCCTTTCCGGAGATGTTCTTCAAGGGCCCTTTCCACCTTCCTGAAGTTTTCAGGATCCATGGTGGTCTGTGAGAAGAGGTAGGTCTTCTTATGCGGATCAATGGCTGAAACCTCTTCCACCGAGCTCAGTACCAGGGCATCCCCGTTCACCTGGCCAAGTAAACCAATGGTCTCCGGATGATCGGCTTTGCCAAATATCACAATTTGTTCCTTACTCTGATCCAAAGCATCATAAGCCTTTTTCAGTTTGAGCTGCAACCTGGCTACAATGGGACAGGTGCCGTCGATCACCTCGATTCCATTCTCTTTTGCTGTTTTGTAAGTCTGTGGAGGTTCGCCATGGGCCCGGAACAAGACCTTACCGGGAGCCAGATTTTTCAAATGCTGGTGGTTTATGGTCTTCAGTCCCAGGGCCTGCAGCCGGCGTACTTCTTCCGCATTGTGGACCATATCTCCCAGTCCGTAAAGGGTTTCCCCCTTACGAAGATGGGATTCGGCCGTCTTAATCACCTCCTCTACCCCAAAGCAGAATCCTGCTCCGGGATCTATTTCAATTTTTATCATGTGTCTCGGAAATTACACCCTGATACAACTCCCGGAACCAGATCATCTGCTGATCCAGGGTCATCTCGCTGTTATCAAGCAAAATAGCATCATCGGCCTTCATCAATGGACTGTCCTCCCGGTTGGAATCAATATGGTCGCGTTTCTCCAGGTTCTTTTGCACCTTTTCAAAATCAGCAGGCATGCCCTTGTCAATCAACTCCTTATAACGCCGCTCTGCACGCACCTCCAGGGATGCAGTCAAAAAGATCTTCAGGGCTGCATCGGGGAACACCACTGTTCCAATATCACGTCCGTCCATAACCACTCCTTTCTCTCTGCCCAGTAAACGCTGATATTCGACCATTTTGCGCCGAACAGCCGAAATGGCTGCAATATAGCTCACGTGAGCGGAAACCTCCATGCTGCGTATCCGGTCTTCCACCATCCTGCCATTTAGAAATATCTCAGTCCGCTGCTTTTCCGGGTTATGTTCCAAATTCAGGCGGATATTCCGGAGCAAGGTTTCGATTTTATCAAGGGGCGGAGCACTGGTTTGATCAAATAATCCTGCCTCCATGGCCGCCAGGGTGACCGCCCTGTACATAGCTCCCGAATCGATATAAGAATACCCCAGTTCAGCAGCAATCAGTTTGGCGAAAGTGCTCTTTCCACAGGAAGAATGCCCGTCCAGTGCTATAATGATTTTTCTTTGTTCCACCATATATAATATCAGTTTGCCTTTCTGTAAAATTCAGAAAGGTTGGCAGTTAAGGAGAAATGATTGGTTCCCCCCGCCAGATGGTAGGAAGAACGTCCAAATGCCATATGAAACTTGGAAACTCTAAAGCCAAAGCCCATGGAGAACCCAACCATGCCGGGATGTACATTCACCTTCATCTCCTTTCTCCGCTTATAATTATATCCCACATCAATATGAAAATTCCTCCCCAGAAGGAATTCGGTGCCCAGGACCACATGACGCATCAGGTTATCAGCAAAATGATCAAATCCACTACGCTCGTTATCACTTCCCGTAAATGAAAGATCTTCATCCTGCAGGGTATAGCTCAGGTTCCACCGTTCCAGATGCTGCAGGGTAACCGTAAAACGGAAAGGGGCATGCGCCAGTCTCTGGGTAACTCCGGCCTGAATCTCAAAGGGGAGAGCTTCCCTTCTTCCTGTGTAAGAACTAAGCTGGACCCCCACATTTTTAAATACCAGGCCAAAGGTGGTGAGGGAACTGGAAAGAAAATAGCTCACTCCCAGATCCACGGCCAGGCCAAAGGAGGTATATTGTTCCAGGGAGGAGAATATGGGTTTAAGATTCACACCGGCTGTCAGCGCCGAGTCCAGAAAACTCCTGGAATATACCAGGTTCAGGGCATACTCGGAGGCCCGGAAAGTCCCCTGTGACACTCCCAGTTCATCGGTCCGTTCAAAAATGCCATAATTCACATAATGCATGCCTGCTGCAAAATTGCCAATGTCGCCTGCTGCATAGCCGTAGGAGGCATAGCCGTAATTCACTCCGGCAAAATAGTCCACATAGTTCAGACTCATGTGGCTGTGCATTCCCGGCGAAAGAAGAGCCGGATTATGAAATACCATATTGATGTCGTCATCCTTCAGGGATACCACCTCTCCTCCAAGTGCCGCGACCCGGGCCGAATTGGTAAGACCAAGAAAACTGTAGGTCGATTCTCCCCCCTTCTGAGCCATTCCCGCCTGGAAGATCAGCAACAACAACACGGTGACTGTAAAACCTCGAATCATATCCTTTTAACGCCAATGGAAAGGCTATATTATTCCTCCATACATTTTAAAATCTCCTCTCCCGCCAGATTAACCCACTCTCTGAACTCCCTGCAGTCAAATGAATGCATCCGTTCCAGGCTTACCCTGTCTATCTTTGAAACTGCCACTCCTATCCCCTTCGCGGTGATGTCAGCCGCATTGCAGCGCTGCTCAAAATGATTACGCGTGGGGATCACAGCCAGCGGAATCCCGTGAAAAGCAGCTTCTGCAGCGGTGTCAAATCCTGCCGTGGTAATCAGTCCCTTGCAGGAAGCCATTAAATTACTGAATTTTTGTGCTTCGAAGGCATGGAGCCTGATTCCAGCAGGAATTTCCATGGCCGGACTTAAAGAGGTGAACAGATCAGCCTGAAATCCAGGGTCGATCCGGGCCAGCCTGACCAGATCGTAGAAGAACCCTTCCTGGAGCAGGTATACTAGGTAACGATCGCCAGGGCGATGGCTTAGCGCTCTGAAATCCTTTCTTACCAGGGGAGGGACCACCCGGATGGAGCCTCTCCCCTGTTCACGCAGAAAAGAGAATGCCAGTACCTGGTCGCAGGACCTGGCAATCAGACTCGAATGAACATTCAGCAAGATCCTGTGCCAAAGGGGCCCTATCTTAAAATGGGCACGATTCAGGTGGATATAGAAATGGTGCCCGAGGCCAATTTTTTTTATCCCGGAATCCGTTTTTCTCATAGCCAGAGCCCCAAGCAACTCATAAAAATTGAAAATCACATCGGGCCGAATGGCCGCAATCTCTTTTCTGATCCCGGCAATGGACCTGAAATAAACAAAAGAATACAGCAGGTTAAACAGAATGGTGCGCCCCACGTAGATCCCCTTCTTATTGGGAGTCCGCAAAAAATAGGGGCAGCGGTAGATCCGAAGCCTCCCGGGAAAGCTTTCCCTGAAATAGTCCGGGACCGATCCGGGAGAGCCGCTTCCAAGCAGCACGGCCTCCACCGTATGCCCGGCTTCCAGGAGATACTCCTGAAATGCAAGCGCCTGGGACATATGTCCCTTCCCCTCGCCCTGGACAATAAAGAGACAGCTGGCCATCTTCAGGCGTTTGGAATGTGACGAACCGATTCCCTTCCCGTGTTCCGCTTCACCCTCAGGCTGCTGATCTGCGAGAGGAACAGTCCCAGGATCACGATCAAAATACCCAGAACCTTCAGCAGTGGCATGGATTCTTTCAAAAGAAAGAAAGAGACTATGGCAGTGACAACCGGGATCAGGTTTCCGAAAATATTGGCTCTGGCTGCTCCCAGTTCCCTGATTCCTATGGTGATGAGGATAAAGCAGATCCCCGATCCGAATACTCCGAGAAATCCAACTGCCAGGAGGCTGGAGTTTGTTGCACGAGCAAGCTCCAGATGCGGAAGCTCCAGAATAAGAAAGAGCGGCAGAAACATAAGCAGACCGTAAAGACTCTGGTAGGCTGTGATCGTGATGGGGGTATAATCATCAGCCAGTGATTTAACTACCATGGTATAGGCCACTGCGGAAATAACGGCCACAAACATAAGCAGGATCCCCTTCCAGTCGGCTGCCAATCCTTCGCTCCGGGTAAGTACCACCATCAGAACTCCCACAAAGGAGAGCAACAGTCCCAGGTAGTTCATCAAAGTCAGTTTCTCCCTGTACAGGTAGTAGGCAGCAAAGGGAACAACCAGCGGGATGGTGGAGATAATCACGGCTCCAATGGTTGCCGATACCAGGGTCAGCCCGTAGGCTTCTCCCAGGAAGTAGAAGAAAGGTTCTGCAAGTGCCAGCAATAGAAACCATAGCTGATCCTTTCGCCTGATCCTGTTTAGTCTTTTGAAGAGCAGGGCAAATCCGAACAGAAAAACGATGGAGACGAGCAGCCTGAAAAAGACAATGCTTATCGGTCTGAAGGACTGATAGGCAAATTTGAAAACAACAAAAGTAAATCCCCAGAAGATCATCGCCAGGATGACCAGAAAATATACCCCCGATTTAGATTTACTCATCAGGCAGCCTTCAGGCGCTTCAGATTCGCCTTCTCAAGTTTCTCCCTGGCATATTTGATCCCGATATTTATATCCCCCGGATTCTCCTTGGAAGGTAACTCGAACATGGCATCCATTATAATAGCCTCACAAATGGAGCGCAATCCCCTGGCACCCAGCTTAAATTCAATAGCTTTTTGCACTATGTAATCCAGCACTTTCTCGTCCCAGGACAGTTTAATCCCATCCATTTCAAACAATTTTTCATATTGCTTGATGAGGGCATTTTTAGGTTCCGTAAGGATTCTGCGAAGGGCTTTCTCACTGAGTGGATCCAGGTAAGTAAGGACCGGCAGACGACCAATGATCTCAGGGATCATTCCAAAGGCCTTCAGGTCCTGAGGGGCCACATACTGAAGCAGGTTATCCTTATCCACACGGTCCACCTTCTTGGCCGCATTATAGCCTACCACCTGGGTATTCATCCGGTTAGCTATCTTGTTTTCGATCCCGTCAAACGCCCCGCCGCAAATAAAGAGTATGTTTTTCGTATTGACCGGTATCATTTTCTGGTCGGGATGCTTCCTTCCGCCCTGGGGAGGAACATTGATTATGGATCCCTCCAGCAATTTCAGCAGACCTTGCTGAACGCCTTCACCCGAAACATCCCTGGTAATGGAAGGGTTGTCGCTCTTGCGTGCAATCTTGTCGATTTCATCAATAAAAACAATCCCCTTTTCAGCAGCTTCCACATTGTAATCGGCCACCTGCAGCAAGCGGGTCAGCACACTCTCTATATCCTCGCCCACATAACCGGCTTCGGTAAGCACCGTAGCATCCACAATGGTGAAAGGCACATGGAGCATCCGGGCAATGGTTCTGGCCAGCAGTGTTTTACCCGTACCGGTCTCTCCGACCAGAACGATGTTTGATTTCTCAATTTCCACATCATCCTTGCTATCGAGTTGCATCAACCTTTTATAGTGGTTATATACCGCTACAGATAAGTACTTTTTAGCTTCTTCCTGCCCGATCACATAGAGATCCAGAAAGCTCTTTATCTCCGTGGGCTTCAATAATTTAATCTGCCCTATATCAAACTCGCCATTGGCCCCCAGTTCCTCCTGTACGATGCTGTAAGCCTGTTCGATACAGCGGTCACAGATGTGGCCGGAAATACCGGCGATAAGAAGGTTGGTGTCCTTCTTCTCTCTTCCGCAAAAAGAGCAACGGTCCATGATTATTTGTCTTTTGTTCTAAGCAAAACCTCATCGATCATGCCATAGTCCTTGGCTTCGGCAGCTGTCATCCAGAAATCACGATCCCCGTCTTTCTCTACCTCTTCAATGGATTTCCCCGAATGATCGGCAATGATCGCGTAAAGTTCTTTTTTCATTTTCAGGATTTCGCGGGTAGTGATCTCAATATCCGAAGCCTGACCCTGCGCCCCACCCATGGGCTGGTGAATCATCACCCTGCTGTGTTTCAGCGCGGAACGCTTCCCGGGGGTTCCCGCAGCCAGTAAAACGGCTCCCATGGAGGCCGCCATTCCTGTACAGATAGTGGCCACATCGCACGAAGTATACTGCATCGTATCATAGATCCCCAGTCCTGCATGGACGGCTCCTCCGGGAGTATTGAAATAAACCTGGATATCTTTATTGGGATCGGCCGAATCGAGATAGAGGAGCTGTGCCTGAATGATATTGGCCACGTAATCATCAATGGGGGCTCCCAGAAAGATAATGCGATCCATCATCAACCTGGAAAAAACATCCATGGAGGCCACATTTAACTGTCTTTCCTCTATAATGGTCGGTGAAATGTAACTATTATACAAAGAGCTAAACTGATGGAGCGTCATACTGCTGATGCCCATATGTTTGGTAGCAAACTTCTTAAAATCGTCGTTCTGGTTCATGGAATTGCTTTTTATTTCTCGTACAATTTACGGAACTTCTCTGAACTGACCTCTTTCTGATCCAACTTGACCGTGGATTTAATAAAAGAAATCAGTTTCTCTTCGCCCTTCTGCTCATAGAATTTGCGGCTCTCTTCCGGCTTGGACATCATCTCCCTGGCATAGTTTTCCAGGTAATCATCCGGAACATTGCTGATGCCATATTGCATATACTGATTGAGGGCCATCGCCTTGGCCGATTCCAGGGCCTCCTCCTCGCTTACCTTAATATTCTGTTGTTTCAGAAGGTGCTCCTTGATCAGTTGCCAGCGAAAATCATCCTCATACTTCTCAAAATCCTCCTCCACCTGTTCCTCGGTGATCTGCTCATTTGTTTCCACCATCCAGCGTTTCAGAAACTCCACGGGCAGATCCATCTTCGCCTTTTTGATCAGTGTCTCACGTGCATCCACCATAAAACGGTACTCACTTTCACGCTCATAATTCAGTGCAATTTCTTCAGTCACCCGCCTGGTGAACTCCTCCTCGCTCTTTACTTCACCTTCCCCATATACTTTGTCATAAAACTCCGGACCCGGCACGGCTTTTTCAAACTTATTTACCTCATCTATCAGGCACTTGAAAGTGCCTTCGAGCATGGCTACCATGGTTTTGTCTATTCTTAGCAGAGAAGCTACTTCGGTATCATTGGGATAGGCCTTTTTCACATCGAATACCACTTCATCACCTCCGGCAGCCCCACTGAAAAGCACCTTCTGGTCGTCATCTTTCATCATATCCAGGGACATACTAACATGCTCCACGCGGATCCCGTTCTCCACTTCATTACCCTCCTTATCGACCTTCACCAGAGCACCTTTGATGAGTTCATCATTCCCGGCCTTATCCACAGCTTTAAACTCCCCGAAACGCTGGAGCAACTGCTCCTTGTACTCGTCCTGTTGCTTCTTATCCACCTTGATCTTATAAAACGGGACCTTATCCTTGGCACTTACTTCCAGGTTCAGTTCCGGGGCCAGTCCCAGGTCGAATTTAAATTCGAATTCCGTATCCTTTTCAAAATCAATAGTCTGCTCCTCGTTCTTGTGTGGCAGAGGCTCCCCCAGAATGCTGACACTCTCATCTCTCAGGTAGTTGAACAGGGATTCTGAGACCAGTTTATTCACCTCATCGACCAGTACCGGTGTATAGTACATTTTCTTGATAATACCCATGGGCACCTTTCCGGGCCTGAAACCATCGACCCTGGCCTGTCTGCGATAATCTTTAAGGACTTTATCAACGCGTTCCGAATAATCTTCCTGTCCAACCTTAACATGAAGGACTGCATTTAACTTACCGGTATTCTCCTGTGAAATATTCATATTCAAAAATAGATTTATGCAAAATTAGCAAAAACCGCAACACAGTCGTCATAACATCCGAAAGCATAGCGGTTTATGCATAAAATAAGTGCGGATGAAGGGACTCGAACCCCCACTCCCGAAGGAACTAGATCCTAAGTCTAGCGCGTCTACCAATTCCGCCACATCCGCAAAATTTCCGCAAATTTAATCCAAATTTCCGGATTACAAAGGTGCCTTTGATTTATCGAAGCTCGAAGTTCTGTCCCAGATATACCTTCCTGACCTGCTCGTCTTCTGCCAGATCTTTCGCAGTTCCCGCTTTTAAGATAGATCCCTCGAACATCAGATAGGCCCGATCCGTAATCGCCAGCGTCTCATGCACATTATGGTCGGTGATCAGAATTCCGATATTTTTTTCTTTCAGCTTGGACACAATTTCCTGAATATCCTCAACAGCAATGGGATCCACTCCGGCAAATGGTTCATCGAGCAGAATAAATTGCGGGCTCAGAGCCAGGGCCCTGGCAATCTCGGTACGCCGGCGTTCTCCTCCAGAAAGTTGAATGCCCAGACTCTTCCGGATCTTTATGAGACCAAATTCTTCCAGCATGGACTCTACTCTTTCGTGCTGTTCCACTCTGGACAATTCAGACATTTCCAGAACCGCCCTGATGTTATCCTCCACGGATAGTTTGCGAAACACGGAAGCCTCCTGGGCCAGGTATCCAATACCCATCCGGGCTCGTTTATAAACGGGTTCTTTGGTGATGTCCTGCTCATTGAGCATAATGTTACCCTCATGGGGAGTAATCAGGCCAACGATCATATAGAAGGTGGTGGTTTTCCCGGCTCCATTGGGTCCCAGAAGGCCCACAATCTCACCCTGCTCCACGCTGACCGATACCTCGTCCACGACCCTGCGACTCTTATATTTCTTTACCAGATTATGTGTATGCAGTTTCATATAAAACCAAAGTTATACAAATATCGCTTGCCTTCTAATCCCGGGGCTCCGTTTCATCATCTTCCTCCTCCGGACTTTCCTTACCGGGTTCATTGCCCTCTTCGGGATCGGGTTTGGAAGCCGGCCGTTTCCATGGTTTTTTCGTACTAAGCGTCTCTTTTGTTTCCGACGTTCCGGCGGGGTCTTCATTCTTCTCATCAGACTCCTCGCCGGGGGCTTCATTTTCTTCAGCAGATTCACCGGCGGGGCCTTCCGCTTTTTCTTCCGGATCCTCCTCCTTTGTTTCCGGAGCTTCAGCCGATGTATTCTGTTCTGCATCAGGCTCCCTGGAAGCCTTCTTCTTTCTTTTTACGGATTTCTCACCGGCTGCCCTTTCAGCATCCTGCTGCCTGATTATCCGTTTACTTATGGCGATGCCAATTTCATACAGAACCATCAGGGGCAGAGCTACCAGTATCTGGCTGAATACATCGGGTGGAGTAATGATAGCGGACAGAGTGACAATAATAACCAGAGAGTGCCTCCGGTACTTCTTTAAAAAGTCTGGGGTAACCAGTCCTACCTTACTCAGAAAGTATACAAGGATTGGCAACTGGAACACCAGTCCGGCGGCCAGTACCACAGAGGTAATGGTCTGCACGTAGGACCGGAGTGTGGGAGCACTGATAACACTTTCACTCACTTTGTAATTACCCAGGAAATTGACCGAAAGAGGGCTGATAATATAGTACCCAAACAATACCCCGAGGATAAAAAGCAATGAGGTGTAGAATACCGCACCCCTGGCGGTGTTCCTTTCCTTATCGTACAGGGCCGGAACAATGAACCTCCAGAATTCCCAGAAAATATAGGGGAAGGCCACCACAACCCCGGCTACCAGCGATACAATAATATGCATGGAGAACTGTTCGGCCATTTTAACAGTCTGTAAGGTGAAGGGATTCTGGTTGATACAAATACGTTCCAACCCGAGAATTTCGCCCAGCTGACACAACCAGCGGTTGGTCGGGAACGGGGGTTCTTTAGGTGCCAGAATAATTTTATCAAAAACAATATCCTTAAATACAAAAGCCACCAGGGCCAGGATAACAATCGCTGTAATGGAACGCAGGAGATGCCAGCGCATCACTTCAAGGTGCTCAAGGAAAGACATTTCCCCTTCAGTATTCTTACTCATATTAAGTCTGGATAAAGGATTTGCAAAGTAACAAAAAAAACCAACCCCCTTGAAACAGAAATCAAATTATACTATCTTTAATTTGCTCAGATGATACAAGGCCGCATGGAGAACATGGGAAAGATACTTCATCTTAACCTGAAGAAGTATTTTGGATTTGACAGTTTTAAAGGAAACCAGGAGGATATTATAAGCAATGTTCTTGAAGGCAATGACACCTTTGTACTGATGCCAACCGGTGGCGGCAAATCACTTTGTTATCAGCTTCCTGCACTTATAAAAGAAGGTACTGCCATTGTGATCTCTCCCCTGATTGCGCTGATGAAAAACCAGGTGGATGCCATGCGCAGTTTCAGCCTGGACGACGGGGTGGCCCATTTCCTTAACTCTTCTCTTACAAAAAATGCCATTGCCAATGTAAAGAAGGATGTACTGGATAAACGAACCCGCCTGCTCTACGTGGCTCCCGAGAGCCTGACCAAGGAGGAAAACATCGATTTCCTGAAGAAGGTAAATATCTCTTTCTATGCCATCGATGAGGCGCATTGCATTTCTGAATGGGGCCACGATTTCAGGCCGGAGTACAGAAGGATCAGACCCATTATTAATAAAATTGGTCCGGCACCGCTTATCGCCCTTACTGCAACTGCCACCCCAAAGGTTCAAAACGATATCCAGAAAAACCTGGATATGCTTGGAGCCAGAGTTTTTAAATCGTCCTTCCGCCGCCATAATCTTTATTACGAAATCAGGCCCAAGGTCTATGCAACCAAGGAGATTATCAAATTCATACTGGCCAATCCGAACAAATCCGGGATCATCTACTGCCTCTCCCGCAAGAAAGTGGAGGAGCTGGCGGAGACCCTGAAAGTCAACGGGATCAATGCCTTACCCTATCATGCGGGTATGGATGCCCAGACCCGGTCTTCAAACCAGGACCAGTTCCTGATGGAAGAGGCAGATGTCATTGTAGCCACCATTGCCTTTGGAATGGGCATTGATAAGCCGGATGTCCGTTTTGTTATTCATTATGATATGCCCAAGAGCCTGGAGGGATATTACCAGGAAACGGGAAGGGCCGGACGGGATGGAGGGGAAGGAAGGTGTATCGCGTTTTACAGATACAAGGACATCCAGAAACTGGAGAAGTTTATGCAGGGGAAGCCTGTGGCAGAGCAGGAAATCGGAAAACAGCTCCTTCTTGAGACCGTGGCTTATGCAGAATCGGCAGTGTGCCGTCCAAAGCTATTGCTCAACTATTTCGGGGAGTTTATGGAGGAAGGATGCGACAACTGCGACAACTGTTTACATCCAAAACAAAAATTTGAGGGTAAAGCAGAAATACTTTTAAGTTTAAAAGCTATTTTAGCGGTCCAGGAGAAATTTAAATCCGAGCATATTGCAAATGTTCTTTCAGGTATTGCCAATAGTGCAGTGAAGACCTACAAACATCATCATTCCGAGTACTTTGGAGCCGGAAAGAATAAGGATGCAAAGTTCTGGAATGCTGTGCTCAGGCAATCCCTGATTGCAGGATTGATAACAAAAGATATTGAAAATTACGGATTATTAAGGCTAACAGAAGCCGGTCATGAGTTTATTAAGAAGCCTTATTCGATGATGTTGACACAGGATCATGATTTTGATATTGCCCCTGAAGAGAACTTATCTGCAGCTGGCGGTGGCACCGGGGCAGTTGATGAGGAACTGCTTCATATCCTGAAGGATCTCAGGAAAAAAATGGCCAGGGAATTAAATCTTCCACCTTTTGTTGTATTCCAGGATCCTTCGCTGGAGGATATGGCAATTCAATATCCGGTGAAAATCGACGAGCTGCAGAATATTGTGGGCGTCGGTACCGGCAAAGCCAAAAAGTATGGCCAGGGATTTATCGATGTGATCCGGGAATATGTGGACGAGAAGGATATTATCCGTCCGCAGGATATGGTGGTCCGATCGGTGGTTAATAAGTCAGGGGTGAAAGTATATATCATCCAGAGCATCGACCGGAAGTTAAGCCTGGATGATATCGCCGATGCAAAGAATCTCACTCTTATGGATCTGATTGATGAGATTGAGGCCATCGTGGGGTCCGGAACAAAACTGAACATCGATTATTACCTGAAAGAGATCATGGATGAGGAGAAACTGGAAGAGGTTTTCGAATACTTCCGTAAGGCAGAAACAGAGTCCATCGAGGATGCTCTGGCTGAACTGGGGGAAGAGTATTTTACCGAAGAGGAGATAAGGCTCGTTCGAATCAAATTCTTTTCTGAGCTTGCCAACTAAAATGAGGGAAATCCTTTCCATTCACGGATTATCCAAATCCTATAAAAATGTCAGAGCCATCCGGAAACTGGATCTTCAGATCACAGAAGGCCAGGCTTATGGAATTCTGGGCCCCAACGGAAGTGGTAAAACCACCACGCTGTCCATTCTGACCGGAATTATCCGTCAGGACAGCGGATCGTTTCTTTGGTTCGGGCAAGAACCGGAAGCAAGCCAGAGAAGAAGCATCGGCTCTCTTATCGAAACACCTCATTTTTATCCCTACCTGAACCTGGAACGCAACCTGCGAATCATCTGCGATGTGAAAGGAATGCCATACGGGGATATTGACCGCGTTCTTGAAACAGCACAACTGGCAGAGAGAAAAAGATCCCGGTTCTCAACACTGTCGCTCGGTATGAAACAGCGGCTTGGAATTGCTGCGGCTCTGCTGGGCGATCCCAGGGTACTGGTCCTCGATGAACCAACCAATGGGCTGGACCCGGAGGGCATAGCCGAAGTACGTGAGATTGTTCTCCAGCAGGTGAAGGTGGGTAAAACCCTGATACTGGCCTCGCACATACTGAGTGAAGTTGAAAAAATATGCAGTCACGTGGCTATCCTGAAAAAAGGGGAACTATTAGCCAACGGACCGGTAAAGGAGTTACTGGCCGAGGATGAGATTATTGAGATCTCCTGTAATGATAACGAAACCCTCCGGCAGAAACTGTTGGGGTCTTCCTTGGTAAAAGAGCTTGAAACAGAAAACGGACTGCTGGTTCTCACCCTCAATGACGAGATTAGCCCTGCGGAGATCAATGCCTTTGCCTTTGCCAACGAGCTGGTGATCGATCATATGCTGAGCCGGAAAAGAAGCCTTGAATCACAGTTCCTGGAACTGGTAAAGGAAGAGAAATAAATGCGGCGCTTACTACATATTGAACAAATCAAACTATTGAATTATAATCCGTTCCGGATTACACTGGGCATCTATCTGCTGGCTTTTACACTGGGACTGATTATCTATCCGGCCATTGATAAGGAGATCCCTGTGATCTCCCTGAGCGATCTGTTCCGCTTTCCTGATGTTTGGGTATTTCTCACCTGGGTCACCGAACCCTACAACATACTTCTGGCTCTGATTGTGATCATGATTACCACCAAGGAGTTTAACGACCACACCTTTAAAACCCAGCTGATTTTCGGACTTAGCCGCACAGATCTGCTCCTTCAAAAACTTTTTCTGGTGGCCATACTAGCTCTTTTTGCCACCTTGCTGCTGGGACTTACTTCCCTCAGCCTGGGACTGATCTACAGCTATAAGCTGACCTTTAAAATTGCCATGGAAAACACCTGGATACTGGGTAGATACCTGCTCTCTTCCTTTGCTTATATGTCCATGGGACTTCTGGTGGCTCTGCTGATTAAAAATACCGCCCTTTCATTGCTGACTTTCCTGGCCATGCGTGTATTTGTCGATCCTGTATTGTTCCTGCTCCTTCGCAAACAGGAGCTGCGCTGGTATCTTCCCATGCGGACCACCACCAGGTTAACGCCGCTGCCGGACCTGATCGAGATTTTTCAAAGGAAGATGAACAGCAATGAACCCATGGATGAGTCAAGCCTGGAAATCCTGCCTGAGGGATTGCCTGTATGGCTCAATATCCTCCTGGTGCTTCTCTACACTTCGCTGGCCATTTTTTTCAGCTACCGGCTCATGCAGCGCCGGAGGTTCTCCTAACAGATTATTTCCAGTCAGCTTTTCCCTTAAGGGCGCCCAGGACTGTGATCAGAAAAATGGGATAGTAAGCCAGTGTAACCGGTATGTAAAGTCGCATAGCTTTCAGCTGACCGGCCAGCCCGGTTATTCGGTAAAGAAGTAAAAAATCGGCCAGGCTCTTCAGGAACAAGGCACCGGCCAGCCAGGGCCACCATCCGGCATACAAAAAAAACCAGAGTGGCATAAGCAGAATGGAAGTATTGGTAAGTGCGACCAGAAGCGCCAGTAACTGTATATCGGGCATGCTGTAGCGGCCCGATTTTGAACCCCACCGAATGCGTTGATTAATAAGGCTTCGCAGGCTTTTTACCGCTCCGGTCACCACCAGTGCTTCCCTGTCTGTATTAAAAGCAAGGGACCTGCCCAGCTTTCGCGCCCCGATCATCAGAAACATGTCATCGCCCGAAGATTCATGTTGCCGGGGATCAAAGATGCGGGTCTCCTCGTAGAGTTTTTTAGAATAGGAGAGATTTGCCCCGCTGCACATCATGGGCCGGCCCAGCCCGAATGAACCAGCCGCACTCCCCATCAACGATAACATATCCAGGCTTTCATAGGCTTCCAGGAACCCTCCGTTACCTTTTTCCGGAGAAACCATTCCGGCAATCAGGTCGGATGGAAAATTTGCCTGAAAGTGGATGTGCGAGGCTAAAAAACGGGAGCCCAGCCTGCAATCTCCATCCACCTGGATAATTCGTTCGTACCTTGCACGGGCAATGCCATGGGCAAGTGCTGCCTTTTTCCCCCTTATCCCTGAAGGAAGGGAAATAACGGAAACATTCCTTCCCCCCGGGGCCCTGGCCTTTAGCAAGCTTTGCAGTTCAGAAGCAGACCCATCCTCCGAATGATCGTTCACAAATATAAGTTCCCACAGCTCCACCGGGCAGGTCTGTCCAAGAAAGTCATCCAGGAGTCCGGGCAAATGATCCGACTCGTTCCTGAACGGAATTATGATACTCACCGGCATTGGATTTTCCACTAAACCACCTTTCATGCCTGGCTCCTTTTCTATCTCCAGATAAAAGAGCATGATAAGCAGGGAGTAAGCATAGATTAGTAATAGGATGAAAAGTATGGGAAGTGCCATCATTGCACTATTCTTGCCGGTCAAAAAATGATTGCATCAATTCGAACATCTTCCTGAACTGCAAAGGTTTTGAAAGGAAAGCATCGCAGCCTGCCTCTTTACAGGCCTGTGCATTTTCGTCGTAGATATTGGCAGTTGTGGCAACTACGGGCAAATCCGGACGGAGTTGCTTGATTCTCCTGGTCGCCTCCAGTCCATCCACTTCAGGCATCTGCATGTCCATCAGGACCAGATCGAAGTGGTCCTCTGATTCACACATTTCAATCGCCTTTCTCCCGTTGATTGCATGTACCACATTGGTCTTCACCTGTCTGAGCACTGCATTCATCAGCTGGAAAGAGATCGGGTTGTCCTCTACCACCAGAACTACTCTATCCGAAAAATCGAAATCATATTTTTTACCACCAGCCATATCTAGCCCATTAAAACTCCGATAATAGTGGCCGAAAGCAGGGAAGCAAGGGTCCCTGCCAGCAAGGCCCGCATTCCAAATTGTGCAAGCAAGACCCTGCGTCCCGGCGCGAGCGCTCCAATTCCTCCAATCTGTATTCCAATGGATGCGAAATTGGCAAATCCACAAAGCATATATACCGACATGATAATGGACTTGGTTTCGGTAAAGGAGCCGACAGCTTTCATATCGGCCAGATCAATATAGGCCACAAACTCTGTCAATATCAGCTTTTTTCCAAGCAGGGAGCCTACCAGGGTGATATCCTCCCCCGCCACACCAATTAACCACATCAAGGGTGAAAAAGCATATCCCAGAATAAACTCCAGGCTAAGTTCACTATATTTTCCGTCGGTGACTGCGAGAATCTTATCATTCAGGCTGGTCCATCCCCCGATCTTCACGAAAATAAAATTGGCAAAAGCAATAAAGGCAATAAATACCAGCAACATGGCCCCCACATTAACAGCCAGCCTCAGGCCGTCTCCTGTACCATTGGAGATAGCGTCCAGGGCATTCTTTCCCACATCTTCCTTGCTTACCTCAATGGTTTTATCCACACTTTCGGTCTGCGGAACAATGATTTTCGAGATAACCACTACTCCGGGAGCAGCCATGATCGAAGCGGTAAGCAGATGCTTGGCAAAAATCACCTGCTGGACAGGATCCCCCCCACCCAGGAAACCGATATAGGCCGCCAGCACCCCTCCTGCCAGGGTGGCCATTCCGCCCGACATCACCAGCAGTATCTCAGATTTACTCATTTTCTCCAGGTAGGGTTTAATCAGCAGGGGCGATTCAGTCTGACCCAGGAAAATATTACCGGCAACCGAAAGGCTCTCGGGCCCCGACAAGCCCAAACCGCGCGAAAGGAGGTACCCAAATCCTTTGACGAATAACTGGATAATACCCAGATAAAACAAGAGGCTGGAGAAGGCCGCGAAAAAAATAATGGTGGGAAGAATGGAGAAAGCAAAATTCTGCAGTGCAGGATCTGTGGCACCCGTGTCGTTACGTTTCAAAAGATAGTTGACTCCCTCGTTGGTAAAAGCAAGAATTTTTACAAATCCTTTGCCAATAAATTCAAAAAAAACCTGGACAAAGGGAACATAGAGTATCCCGATTGCAAGAATCACCTGGAAGAGCAGTCCGGTACCCACCATTTTCCAGTTGACCGCTTTCCGGTTATTACTGAACAGATAAGCTAAAGCCAGCAATACGGCCATACCAAGCATTCCACGAAACAAGCGTATCAGGTCAAAATCAAATCCGCTTCTTTCAGGAATTATATTAGACAGGGGTATAGAATCGACCGGTGCTTGCCGGATAACGGAAAGTACCGTATCAAGCATCAGAGTATCTGTAATCATCTGGACCTTCGGTTTATCTCGTCTCTGACTTCAGAAGCCTTCTCATAGTCCTCTTTAGAAACTGCTTCTGCAAGCATCGATCTTAACTCATCCATGCTTCTTTTGGAAAGGTCGGTCTGAGGAGCCCCCTTTATTTTTTTTCCTTGTTCTACTTCACTCTCCTGCTCCGGGGGAACATCCGTTTGTTCAAAATCGGAACCCTTCTCAAAATCAAGCACGATCCCGGCTTTCTCCACGATGGTATCTGTGGAATATATCGGACAGTTAAACCTCAGAGCCAGTGCGATGGCATCGGAGGTTCTGGCATCCAGGGTGATGCTCTGTCCGCCGTTATCACACAGAATATTGGCGAAGAACACCCCATCCTCCAGCTTATGGATATTTACCTCCATAATGGTAATTCCATAAGCTTCTGCAAAATTCTTAAACAGGTCATGAGTCAGCGGGCGGGGTGGCGCCAGACCCTCCAGTTCAATGGCAATGGCCTGCGCTTCAAATCCTCCGACTATGATAGGAATCCTCCGGTTTCCTTCCTCCTCGGAAAGGACCAGTGCATAGGCGCCCGATTGGGTCTGGCTATAGGAGATTCCCAGAACATTTAACTTGATTTTCCCCATACCTTATAATGCCTTTAATCACAAACGTACATATAGTTTCATTTGTTTCCAAATGCAGACGCTTAGCTCTCACCTCATTAAAAAAGGGCTTCATGTGTGTTCCCTGCAACTAATTCATATGAGAAATATCAGGCATATCTATTCGCAAAATTATTCATCCAAAACCTTTGCCGATCAGACAATCTTTTCTATCTTTGCAGACCCAAAAATCTGATATAAAGTAAAAAGCATTGTAGAATGTACGCGATTGTTGATATAGCAGGACAGCAGTTTAAAGTAGAAAAAGACCAGAAATTGTTTGTTCACAGGCTGGAAGCAGAAGAAGGAAAAAAGGTAAGCTTCCAAAAAGTTTTATTAATCGATAATGGAAGCAAAGTGTCCGTTGGCGACCCTGTTATTAAAGGGGCTTCTGTCGATGCAAAGGTTATCTCCCATATGAAAGGGGACAAAGTCCTTGTCTTTAAGAAAAAGAGAAGAAAGGGATATCAGAAGCTGAATGGCCACCGTCAATACATGACCCAGATTCAGATTGAGGCTATTTCAGAGACAGGTGCCACTGCCAAAAAAGAGGCTCCTGCGACAAAAAAGGAAGTGGTTCCTGCAAGCAAAGCTTCTGCTGAGAAAAAGCCTGCAACTAAAGCAACAACTGCAAAAAAACCCGCAGCCAAAAAGCCCGCAGCTAAAAGTGCGGCCACGAAAACTGCCGCAGTTAAAAAGCCTGCTGCCAAAAAACCAGCTGCCAAAGCTGCACCGAAAAAAAAGTCAGATGACCAGGCAAACTAGTTAAGGAAATTGAAAGTCTAAAAGTAAAAGTCAATAGTTATGGCACACAAGAAAGGAGCTGGTAGCTCAAGAAACGGTCGCGAATCAGAAAGCAAAAGACTTGGTGTGAAGCTTTACGGCGGACAGATCGTAAAAGCTGGAAATATCCTCGTGAGACAGAGGGGGACTGTTCATCATCCCGGAAGCAACGTGGGAATCGGTAAAGACCATACCCTGTTTGCGATGACCGACGGCATGGTAAAATTCACCAGGAAAAGAGACAACAAATCATACGTCTCCATCGAGCCGCTCGAAAACCAGTAGAATTACTTAAATAATATATATCTTCACCTGTAATGCACTACCTTTAAAGTGTTTTACAGGTTTTTTTATGCTTTCATCATGCTTACCATTCCCTATATCCGCGACAACAGAGAAACCATCCTCAAAGGGCTGGAGATTAAAAATTTCAGAACTCCTGAACTGATCGACCAGATCATTGAACTGGATAATGAGCGACGCTCCCTGCAGGTAACAACCAATGAAAAGCAGGCTGAGATGAACAAACTCAGTAAAAAAATCGGAGTGCTTTTCAAAAAAGGCGAAAATGAGCTGGCTCAGCAGATAAAGGAGCAGACTTCGGCCATTAAACAGGAGCTGGAAGCCCTGGAGCAGAATCTGCTGCTTGCCAGTTCCAGACTAAACGAACTGCTGGTTCAGGTTCCTAATATTCCCCACCCTTCCGTACCTCCGGGCAATAATGACGCCGACAACAAAGAGATTCGCCGGGGAGGTGTGATTCCCAGCCTCGCTGAAGGTTCCATGCCGCACTGGGAACTGGCCAAAAAATATAAGTTGATCGATTTTGAACTGGGAGTCAAGATAAGCGGAGGCGGATTTCCGGTCTTCCGGGGAAAGGGCGCCAGGTTGCAGCGGGCCCTGATCTCCTGGTTCCTGGATCAGAACATAAAAGCCGGATATGAAGAGATACTCCCCCCTCTGTTGGTGAATGAAGCATCTGGATTTGGTACCGGACAGCTTCCCGATAAGGAGGGCCAGATGTACCATGTCGCCGCGGATAACCTTTACCTGATTCCTACTGCGGAAGTGCCTGTCACCAATATATACAGGGACGTGATCCTGAATGCCGCAGACCTGCCCGTAAAAAATACAGCCTACACCCCCTGTTTCAGAAGAGAGGCTGGCTCATACGGGAAAGATGTACGGGGACTAAACCGGGTGCATCAGTTCGACAAGGTGGAGATCGTCCATATTGAACACCCCTCTCGCTCCTACCAGGCCCTGGACGACATGGTGGCCCATGTGGAACAATTAATTGTCCAACTGGGTCTCCCCTACCGGATTGTGGAGCTCTGTGGTGGAGATCTCAGTTTTACTTCTGCACTCACCTTCGACTTTGAAGTCTACTCGGCTGCTCAGGAGAAGTGGCTGGAAGTCAGTTCAGTCTCTAATTTCGAATCCTATCAGGCCAACCGGCTGAAACTGCGTTTCAGGGAGCCGGGGGAGAAGCGTCCCATGCTGGCCCATACCCTTAATGGCAGCGCCCTGGCCCTGCCAAGAATAATGGCAGCCCTCTTAGAAAATTACCAGACCCCTGAGGGTATTCAAATCCCTGAAGTATTGCATCCCTATTTGGGACCAGGAAATACTATGATCTCCTGACATTCCGGGTACATGAATCTTAAATCAGCCAGGAAAGCCTATATCTTAGCCCTCCTGGCTGTGCTATTCTGGTCGACCAGCCCTACGGCCTTTAAACTGGGGCTCCGGTTCACGGATACCTGGCAGCTGCTCACAGGGGCAAGCCTGGGTTCCACCCTGGTGCTGGGCATCCTGGTTCTGGCCAGGGGACAGATATCCTCACTGCTTACCTTTTCCGGAAAAGACCTTGCCTTCTCTCTGTTGATGGGACTGCTGAATCCCGTGGCCTATTACCTGATCCTTTTTAAGGCCTACAGCATCCTTCCGGCACAGGTGGCACAACCCCTCAACATGGTCTGGCCCATTGTATTGGTTCTGCTATCCATACCCATCCTTGGCCAGCGCATCCGCTGGCTCAGTATAGGGGCCATGTTGCTTAGCTTTTCCGGCGTGGTGCTGATTTCAAGTATGGGGGGCAGTGTGTCGCAGGACCCTCAAAACCGTCTTGGCATCGGGCTGGCCCTCTCCACTTCTGTGATTTGGGCCCTCTATTTTCTATACAATACACGTGACAGAAAAGATCCGGTGACCCGTCTCTTCCTCAATTTTTGCTTTGCATCAGGGATCCTCCTGCTTGCCGGGATCTTCAGGGCACAGCCCTTCCCCACCTCCCTGGAAGCTTGGTCGGCTGCCCTCTATGTGGGAGTTTTCGAAATGGGTATTACCTTTGTGATATGGCTCATGGCTATACGTCTGGCACCAAAGAGCGACCGGATCAGTAACCTGGTATACCTGGCGCCTTTCCTTAACCTGTTTTTTGCCAGATATTTACTGGACGAAAAAATATACCTGAGTACCATAGCCGGCATTATCCTGCTGGTAACCGGCATTGTAATCCAGAATATAATCGGGAAAAATGAAAAACAGCTCTGAACGCATTATCCTGGGGATTGATCCAGGGACCACCATGATGGGGTATGGGGTCATCAAAGGGGCCGGAAAAAACCCGGTATTTATGGATATGGGGGTAGTGGACCTGAAACGCGAAGGCGATCACTATATGAAGCTTAGAAAGATTTATCAGCGCACACTTGAGCTAATAAAACTTTACCTTCCCGATGAAGTAGCCATCGAGGCGCCATTCTACGGAAAAAATGTGCAGTCGATGCTAAAACTGGGCAGAGCCCAGGGAGTAGCCATGGCTGCTGTTCTGGCCAGGGATATTCCTGTATTTGAATATGCTCCCCGGAAAATCAAACTATCCATCACCAGTAAGGGAGATGCTTCCAAGGAACAGGTGGCCCGCATGCTGATGAGAATGTTTGACCTGAAAGATATGCCGGTTAAACTGGATGCTACCGACGGATTGGCTGCAGCGGTTTGCCATTTCTATCAAAAGGGTGTCGTATTTCCCAGGGAAGGGGTAAAAAACTGGGAAGAGTTTATCCGCAAGAATCCGGACCGTATCAAATAAACCTATTGAAGGGCAGATGAAATCTTCCAGGCTGTAGCCCGGAGCTCTTCATCTGAAAATTTCAGTTTCGGTTTGCTAAACTCAATATCATGCAGGTCGTTAATGGGAATCAGGTGAATGTGGGCATGGGGAACTTCCAGTCCGAGAACAGCCACTCCAACCCGCTTGCACACCATGGTGCGGTCAATGGCCAGGGCCACCTTTTTTGCAAATACCATCATACCGGCCAGCAGATCATCCTCCAGGTCGAACAGGTAATCTGTTTCAACTTTGGGAATGACCAGTGTATGTCCTTCCGCCAGAGGATTGATATCCAGAAATGCGTAGTACCGGTCATCCTCATGGATGCGGTAGGACGGAATTTCTCCTGCGACAATCTTTGAAAAAATGGAAGCCATAAGCGGTGAATTATAGAGATATCTCTAAGATCTCAAAGGACATCACTCCCGATGGAACCTTGATATCCACCACATCACCAACCTTTTTACCCAACAATCCTCTTGCAATGGGCGTGGCGACAGAAATCTTTCCGCTTTTGATATCCGATTCACTTTCGGAGACCAGCATATATACCACCTGCTGGTTATTCTTAGTATTCTTGATCTTTACCTTATTGAGAATCTGTACCTGTGAGGTATCGATTTTTGATTCATCAATAATCCTGGCGTTGGCCACCATATCTTCCAGCTTGGCGATTCTCAACTCCAGCAAACCCTGTGCCTCCTTTGCTGCATCATACTCAGCATTTTCAGACAGGTCACCCTTATCCCTGGCCTCGGCAATCTGTTGCGAAATGGCCGGCCTTTCCACATTGGTCAACTGCTCCAAATCTCTTTTAAGATTGGCCAGTCCCTCCTCTGTCATATACGAAGCTTGTGCCATAACAATTTCCTCCTGTTTATAATAAAAGAAAAAGAATTCCGCATACCCCGGAACTCTTCTATTGCAAAATTACAAAAAAAACCTAAATATCAAGACGATTGATTATTGCAGAATATACAACCGCCGTACCCGCATCAAAATCTTTAACAATCTCAAAATAGTCAGTCCCGGGTATGTAATCCAGGTCTTCCACCTCCAGGGGCTCCAGCATACTCTCCCCTTCACTCATGACAAGTTGAGGATCACCATCCGTTATACGGTTCATGATGGCGTCATATTGCTCCAGGATTCCCGGACTCCGCTGGAAGTAAGCGAAAGGTTCCTCCTCTGCCTGAACTATCTCCTCCACCGGCAAATCCTCCTCATATGGTTGCAGGTCAGTCACCAGGGATTCTTCCTGTCCCATGGTCATGATACGTTCCAGGTTCTCTAAAAAGCCCGGACGCCTCTCGCCTTCCAATCCATCAGTATCCCCCGGGGCCGGCTTTTTCTTTTTTCCCAGCAGGCCCACAATTACAGCGACCAGCGTAATAACAATATACAGTATGTTTCCTATTTCAAAATCCATCTTTCTGTGGAGATCGTGCAATAATAATTGGCTTAGGGAGTTAAAATTACAAAAATTAGCCAACTTTCTTACTTATTTTGTCAAATGGCCTCACATCTTCGTATATTCTTCATATTACCAATGGTTCTTTTGGGGCTGCTCACTTCCTCCTGTGAAAGCAACCGGGGCCAGATCATCCCCTATGTAAAGGTGTACGTCGACCTGGATATATATGCGGAACTGGGAAGCATGGGAATCGGTTCAACCAGAATCATTCCGGACGAAGGATACAGAGGCATTGTCCTGTACAGGGAAGATGATTTGATCTTCCACGCCTATGATCTCACCTGCACTGAATACCCCGCCCATGATAAAGCCGTCGAGGAAGATGACATTTTCGTGGGTGTCTTTGAATGTCCGGAATGTGGTTCCACCTATGTACTGATGAATGGTGCCTATCCGAACTCCGGCCCGGCCGAGTATCCGCTGGTGGAGTACCGGACTTCCATACAGGGGAATATTTTGCTCATAACCAACTAGAGCTCGATGTTATGCGTTACTCGCTGAAATTCGTTGCAAGCAACGAATTATAGGCTTCATACACGCATAACATCTCGCAGGGGGAGGCTTCGTAAACGAATACGAAGAGCTCAATACCGGTAATGATGTGGTTTGTAGGGACCCTCTACTTTTACACCCAGGTATTCAGCTTGCTCCGGTGTCAGGGTAGTCAGTTTTACCCCCAGTTGTTCCAGGTGCAGCCTGGCTACCTCTTCATCGAGATGCTTGGGAAGCATATAGACCCCTGTCGTGTACTCTTTCTTCCACAAATCAAGCTGCGCCAGAACTTGATTTGAGAATGAGTTACTCATCACAAACGACGGGTGACCGGTAGCACAACCCAGGTTCACAAGACGACCTTCGGCCAGCAGGAAAATGGCATGGCCATCCTCATAGAGATACTTGTCTACCTGAGGTTTGATATTGATCTTGCGGATGCCTTTCCAGTTTTCCAGTTGAGCTACCTGAATTTCATTATCGAAATGTCCGATATTGCAAACAATGGCCTGATCTTTCATGGATGCCATGTGTTCTGCGGTGATCACATCCTTGTTCCCCGTAGTGGTCACAAAGATATTTCCCTGCTTTAAGGCTTCTTCCATGGTATTCACCTCATAACCTTCCATGGCAGCCTGCAGGGCACAGATAGGATCAATCTCGGTAACAATGACCCGGGCTCCATAGGATTTCATGGAGTGCGCACATCCTTTTCCCACATCCCCATAGCCGGCGACCACCACCACTTTTCCTGCCACCATCACATCGGTAGCACGTTTGATGCCATCTGCCAGAGACTCCCGGCATCCGTAGAGATTGTCAAACTTGGACTTGGTAACAGAATCGTTGACATTAATGGCCGGGAACAGCAGTTTTCCCTGCTCCATCATCTGGTAGAGACGATGTACCCCGGTGGTGGTTTCTTCAGAGACTCCTTTGATCTCCGGGACCGTCCGGTGCCATCTTCCAGGATCCTCATCCAGGATCCCTTTCAGAGTTTCGTAAATCACTGCTTCTTCATGACTTGAAGCTTTGACACTGAGCAAAGAGGCATCGTTTTCAGCATCGTACCCTTTGTGGATCAGCAGGGTGGCATCTCCTCCGTCATCCACAATCATATGGGGCCCCTTCCCTTTCGGAAAGTTAAGAGCCTGGGCGGTGCACCACCAGTACTCTTCCAGAGTCTCCCCCTTCCATGCAAAAACCGGAACACCTGCAGCGGCAATAGCAGCAGCAGCATGATCCTGGGTGCTGAAAATATTACAGCTGGCCCAGCGCACATCGGCTCCCAGTTCCACCAGGGTCTCAATGAGGACCGCTGTCTGTATGGTCATATGCAGGGATCCCATGATCCTGGCCCCCTTCAGGGGCTTTGTTTCGGCATTCTTCCTGCGGATGGACATCAGTCCGGGCATCTCCTTCTCAGCAATTTCAATCTCCTTTCTCCCAAATTCGGCCAGGCTGATATCAGCAACCTTGTAAGGGAGTGTCTCTTTATATGTTTTAGTATCCATCATGTTTCAATTTGGAGTGCAAAATTACACTTTTCTAAAGAAAAATGCTAACCCCGAGTTTAAGTCGCCTTTATCTCACTGAGGGGAACAGGAAGAGGGTCTCATTGGCTGCATAAAATCAGCAGCAGTAACGGCAACAAGGGTGCTACTATTAGTATAGTATATTCTGAATGTTTTCCTTGTCCTTCTGAAGCTGCTTTTTCAATGCATCCAGGCCGCTGAATTTCATCTCATCCCTGACTCTTTTTACAAAATGGATCACCACCTCTTCATTATAAAAATCCCCCGTAATTTCAAAGAGGTGTGCCTCAATGGTTTTTACTGCCATGGCGCTGTCGATGGTAGGACGAAACCCTATGTTCAACATTCCATTGTACAAGCCTCCTCTAAGTTCGGTACGAATAGCATACACCCCATTCATGGGAATCAGTTTATAGGGATGCCGTGGATGAATATTTGCAGTGGGAAACCCCATCTTTCTGCCAATATGATTTCCTTCCACGATTGTACCCGAGAGGTAGTAGTGGTATCCCAGTAGTTTCCTGGCAGTTTCCAGATCCCCTCTTAATATGGCTTCCCGTATACCTGTGGAGCTAACCCCGCCGTGTTCCAAAAGGTATTCGGGTATCTTTTCAATGATGAACCTGTTCTTTTCCGCACACATGCTCAAGCCTTCCGGATCTCCTTTCCGGTCCTTCCCGAACCTGTTGTCATAACCTACCAGCAGCACCTCCACCCCAAGTTTATCAACCAGGTACTTCTGTACAAAATCACAAGCAGTCAATGAAGCAATTTCCCTGTCGAAAGGAACGATGAGCAGATGGTCGACCCCGTGCCTTTCCATCTCCCTGATTTTCTCTTCCTGTGTATGAAGCAATTTAAAGTGATGCAGTTCTTTGTTCAGAACAATACGCGGATGTGGCCAGAGGGTCACCACCACCGACTCACCCCCATGTTTCCTGGCCCGGGAAATCAGATGATCCAGGATAAACTTATGTCCGGAATGGACTCCATCAAATATCCCAATGGTGGCTACAGGCCGTTTTAAAGAAAATGAATCATTGATATCCCATACTTTCATTCTATCCAATTCAAAGAGATCTCAAAAATAATGCTATACCGAATATACACCAATTCTGTTAACACTTTTAATCCACGCAAAAACATGTAACTTTAATGACAATTATGGAGAATGATCCTCGTCTGATACAGAATGATCCCTGGCTGGAGCCATACAGGGATGCCATTATAAGGCGCAAGAATAAAGCCCTGGCAAGGGAGAAGGAACTGGCGGGTGAGGGGACCCTTCAATCCTTTGCCAGCGGGCATCTCTGGTTCGGACTTCACAGGCTTACGCATGGGTGGGTCATACGTGAATGGGCTCCCCATGCCAAAGAGATCTTCCTTACCGGCACATTCAATGACTGGAGAATTGAGGAGGCATATCGGTTTACCCGACTCGATTATGGCAACTGGGAGATTATGCTGGATGAAGGATCCATCACCCATGGTGACAGATACAAGATGCTGGTCCGCTGGGAAGGCGGAGAAGGGAACCGGATCCCCGCCTGGACCAACCGGGTGATACAGGATCCTGAAACCAAGGTTTTTGATGCCCAGGTATGGAATCCCGATAAACCTTATATGTGGAAACATCCCCTGCCTGAACTGAGGGGTTTTCAGCCCATGATCTACGAAGCTCATATCGGTATGGCTACGGAAGAGTACAAGGTAGGGAGCTATTCTGAGTTCAGGGAAACGGTCCTGCCACATGTGGTCAGGGGTGGATACAATACCCTGCAACTCATGGCTGTTCAGGAGCACCCCTATTATGGATCCTTCGGATACCATGTTTCGAGTTTTTTCGCATCCAGCTCCAGATTTGGAACCCCGGAGGAACTGAAAGAGCTTATAGACGAAGCTCATGGGCAGGGAATCGCTGTAATTATGGATATCGTGCACTCTCATGCGGTAAAAAATGAGAATGAAGGGCTCGGACTGCTGGATGGTAATCCGGCACAGTTCTTCCATGGCGGCCAACGCAGGGAACATATGGCCTGGGACTCCCTGTGTTTTGATTATGGTAAAAATGAGGTGAGTCATTTTCTGCTGTCCAATGTGAACTACTGGCTTACCGAGTTTCGATTCGATGGATTCAGATTTGATGGAGTAACCAGCATGCTTTATTACGATCACGGTCTGGAACGGAACGTCACCTCCTATGATTTCTATTTTGACGGGGGACAGGACGAAGATGCGATCACCTATCTCTCGCTGGCCAATAAGATGATCCAGGAAATCAGGCCCGGAGCTCTTTCCATAGCAGAAGATATGAGTGGTTATCCGGGCCTGGCTGTTCCTTTAGAGCATGGCGGAGTTGGCTTCAACTACCGCCTGGCCATGGGGACTCCCGACTACTGGATTAAAACCATCAAGGAAAAGGCCGATGAAGCATGGAACGTTTCTGAAATATACCATGAGCTCACCTCCAAAAGAGCCGATGAGATGACCGTAAGTTATGCGGAATCGCACGACCAGGCACTGGTGGGAGACAAGACCATCATTTTCCGCTTAATTGATAAGGAGATGTACTGGCACATGAACAAGGATTCCCAAAGCCTGGTGGTGGACCGGGGCATCGCCCTGCATAAGATGATCCGTCTTATCACGGCAGCTACAGCCGGGAACGGCTACCTCACCTTCATGGGCAACGAATTTGGTCACCCCGAATGGATCGACTTCCCCAGGGAAGGGAACCAATGGTCTTACCAGTATGCCAGGCGCCAATGGAGCCTGATGAAAAACAGGAAACTGAGGTATCACCAGCTAAGCGATTTCGATAAGAAGATGGTGGTCCTGCTTTCAAAAACAGGAATCTTTAACGCCTCCTGTAATCATGTAAAAACAGACCAGGCCGACCTGGTGATTGCCTTTGAACGAAAAGGTCTGCTCTTTGTGTTCAACTTCCATCCTGTAAACTCCTATGCCGATTACGGCCTTGCTGTGGATGCCGGGAAATACAGCACCCTGCTTTGTACAGACGATCCTGAATTCGGAGGCTTTGACAGGTACGACACGGCCATGATTCATCGTACCACGGTGGAACGATCCTTCGGGCTTAAACAGAGCCTGAAACTCTACCTGCCCTCCCGGACAGGGATGGTCCTCCGTCACGAGGAGATCCCGAAAGTCAGATAAGCTGGCCGTGAACGGCCGGCCTCACCTGCCGGGGATGCTTCCAACTGATATGCAAAGATCCTAGATCCATCGAACCAGGGGGAAATCCATCCGGTGCGGAATATGTTCATGCTTGGGATAGATTCTGAAACCTATATCAAACACGCCGGTTTCCGTCACATTCTGAATAAAGGTGTATTCTGCCACTGAACCCTCCACCCTGGTACACTTGAACTCCTGTTTGCCCCTGAATACATGTTGCTCCTGTCCGCTGCCGCCCATGTTATAAACCATCTCCACACCTATCTCTTCGGCCGAAAGGCCATCCAGGTCCAGAACCACTTTACCGGTATAGGTATTGCCCACCACAAATTCCTCACGGGTTACATCAGGAAAATCGTATTCCAGTACCTTGATATTCTTCCAGTGTAGCAGAATTTTGTGTTTCCAGAGGGCAAGTTCCTTGGGAAGCAGGTTGTCCTTCTCCTTCAGTAACAAAATGCGCTTATAAAGCTTCATATAGAAGCGGTCCATATAATCCCGCACCATCCTGTTCATGGTGAACTCGGGAGCCACATAGGCGATGGTGTTCCGGATCATTTCCACCCAATCGGCAGGAACACCCTCCGAATTGCGTGTGTAAAATTTTTCGATAATATTGTTCTCCAGCAAGGTATAGATACGTTCCGCATCCAGTTCATCCTGCAGTTCCTGATTATCAAAAGAACGCTCAATGGGAAGCATCCATCCGGAATCTTCCCGGTACCCTTCAGCCCACCAGCCATCCAGCACACTGAAGTGCATGGTACCATTCATTACCGCCTTTTCTCCACTGGTCCCTGAAGCCTCCAGGGGACGTGTTGGGGTATTGAGCCAGATATCGACTCCCCGCACCAGGCGCTTGGCCAGCTGAATATCATAATTTTGCAGGAAAACAATCTTTCCGATAAATTCGGGCCTCTTGGAAATTTCAACAATCATCTGGATCAGATCCTGTCCGGGAATATCCCTGGGATGTGCTTTCCCTGCAAAAACAAATTGCACAGGTCTGCGGGGATCATTGACTATTCTGGAAAGTCTTTCCAGATCCCGGAAAAGCAGATGGGCCCTTTTATAGGTGGCAAACCTGCGAGCAAACCCGATGGTCAGCGCATCTTTGTCCAGAGCTGCTGAGATCTCCAGCATCTGTCCGGGGTTATCCATCATTCTGGTAGATGCATCAGACAAGCGTTCTTTGATATGATCGATCAATCTTTGACGCTCCAGGGATTTCAGATTCCAGATCTCCTTCTCCGGGACCTGCCTGATTTGCGCCCACATCTCCCGGTCCTCCTGGCGATGGAAGCAGTCGGCACCAAAGGTCCTTTCGTACAGGTTTTTCCAATCCGGACCCAGCCAGGTGGGAAGGTGCACCCCGTTGGTGACATGTCCGATGTGCAGTTCCTCGGTCATATAACCGGGCCACAGCCCGGTAAACATCTCTCTCGAAACCTCCCCGTGCAGTTTGCTAACCCCATTCACCTCCTGGGACAGCTTCACAGCCAGAACACTCATGGAAAATTTTTCATCCTTGTGGTTAGGATGGAACCTGCCCAGATTCATAAACTGGTTCCAGGTGATTTTTAATCGCTCCGGATAATGCGCCACGTAGGTCCTTAGCAGGTCCTCTTCGAAGGAATCGTGACCGGCAGGAACCGGAGTATGTGTGGTAAACAGGCTGGAGGCTCTGACCAGTTCCACGGCTTCCGGGAAGGTCATGTTCCCTACCTGGATATACTCTCTTAAGCGCTCGAGGCTGATAAAGGCCGCATGCCCCTCATTACAGTGATAAAGATCGGTATCCAGGCCAATGCTCCGGAGGGCTCTGATTCCGCCGATACCCAGAAGGATCTCCTGCTTCAGGCGGTTTTCATTATCCCCCCCGTAAAGATTATGGGTGATCCCGCGGTCCCCTTCCTGGTTGGCCTCATAATCCGTATCCAAAAGATAAAGAGGGATTCTTCCGACCTGAACCTTCCAGACCCTGGCATATAAGGTGCGCCCGGGAAGTACGATATTCACATTGTTCCAGTTCCCCTCTTCATCCCTGACCGGAGTGACCGGCAAGCGGGAAAAATCCTGAGCATCACTCAGAGCTACCTGCTCACCCCCGGCAGAAATCACCTGACGGAAATACCCGTACCTGTAAAGCAGACCAATCCCCACCAGTGGCAGATTGAAATCACTGGCCTCTTTCAGATAGTCCCCGGCAAGCAGTCCCAAGCCCCCTGAAAAAGTCTTTAAAGAATTGTGAATCCCATACTCCATACTAAAATAGGAGATTCCCGGTTGTCCCTCTTTCGGTTTTTCTGCCATGTAGGTTTGAAAATCCCCGTAGACCTTCTGAAGGCTCTGAATAAAACCATTATCTGTTTCCAGTTTCTTCAAGGTGTCATAGGGGAGCCGCTCCAGCAATTCCACCGGGTTCTCACTGACCTCCGCCCAAATCTCCGGGGCGATGGAAGAAAACAGGTCAATGGCATCCTGGTTCCATGACCACCAAAGGTTCCGTGAAAGTTCCTCCAGGGCTTTAAGCTTCTCCGGTATATTCTGTTGTACCAGTACCCGGCGCCAGAATGGGTGAATATCCACCAGGACCTGTTCTGTCTCAGGAAGTTTCTCGATCCGTTCCTTCTCATAATATACAACTTCCTTCCCTTCAGCACCCTTCAGTGCCTTTTCATAGGCCTGCCAGTAATGTTGAATCAGGTTATCCCAGAGTGCAATCCTGGAAATGGCATAGGCTCCTTCACGCCTGGATTCGCTGGATTCAACAGCCTGCTTGCAGCTTTTGGATATGGCCTTACTGATCCCATCTACAACCTGAGCATCATTAAAATCGTCCCGTGGGATGACCGTAATTCCGGGCACTTCCTTCTTATATTCATTATTCACCCAGAGTCCAAATCCCGTAAGCGTGGTAGTTACCGTGGGCACACTGAATGCCAGACTCTCCAGCGGGGTATAACCCCAGGGCTCATAATAGGAGGGAAAGAGCGTCAGGTCAAGCCCGATCAGCACATCGTAGTAGGCCAGGTTAAAGATCCCGTCAGTCCCATTCAGGTAGGAGGGGACAAAAATCACTTTCACCTTGTCATCCGGGGAATTATTTAATTCATTGATTTTGATCCTGTTCAGGATCTGGTCATGCTCCACATAATGCAGGTTGTGGGTCAGGTGATGCTGTGAAACCTCCCTCTCCGAACCATTCTCCATGACATCCAGCAGATCCTTGAAGGGGCCGTAATGGTTGGCAGGGATCAGAAGAAATGCAACGGCTTTACCGGGACAATTCTTATCCTTGTTTAACACCCCCAGTGCATCGATAAAAAGATCGATCCCTTTGTTCCGGAACTCATATCGTCCACTGGTAGCCATCAGCAAAGTGTTCTCCGGCAGCGGATCGCCGGTGAGTGCGGATGCTACTTGCAACATCTTTGCTCTGGCTGCCCCCCTGCGCTCCTCAAAGACAGAAGCATCGGGAACAAAACGATCTTCAAAGCCATTAGGCAGCACTTCGTCCACTTCCCGCTCATGAAAACGCAGACATTCCCTGGCGGTCAGATTACTTACCGTGGTAAAGGCGTCGGCATGGGTCGCGGCCAGCTTCTCCAGGGAGTGTTTGGAAACCACATTCAGCTCTCTGGCCTTCTGATCTCCATTCAGATGATCCAACTGACTGTAAAGTGACTGATTGTTGCCCGCAATAGAACGCCCCACGGTGGTTGCATGGGTGGTAAACACAGTCCCGACTGTAGGCTGATACTTCTCCAGATATAGCAGTCCGGCCCCCGTCTGCCAC
Organism: Bacteroidales bacterium; assembly: GCA_029210725.1. Lineage (NCBI taxonomy): Bacteria > Pseudomonadati > Bacteroidota > Bacteroidia > Bacteroidales > Bacteroidales bacterium. The sequence continues at coordinate 50,871 of JARGFM010000006.1, forward strand.
TCATGAAAATGTGCCACCATATTCTGCTTCTCCTGGTCATAATACCTGGAAAAACTTTCTATGGCCTTCCCGGCAGCATATCCAAAAAGAGCAGGTTCAATGTAGTCCCACTGACCGCTGATGGAATCCAGCTTGTAAGTCTCCCAAAGTATTTTGAATATCTCATCCTTCCGCTGAATGAATGTAGTAAAATCAACGACCACCGCGATCGGGCGACCGGCTATTTTCCAGTGCCCTATCCGGACCCGCAGGCCTTCCCTGGCTGCCTGTTCTCTCCAGTCAGAAAACAGGTTGCTGTCTTCTTCAAATTCAGGATGTTCCTGGCTCTCCCTCCATACATCCGGACCAATGGTTATATACTTATCTTCCAGTTCTTTGACAACATTCAATGCTTTGGTGGAGATTACCGTATGTATGCCCCCAACCTTATTGCATACTTCCCAACTAACCTCGAATAAATAATCAGGTTTCTTCATTCTCTAATATGTTTCAGATTCTTAACTTTTCTTACCTGTCGAACTCTTCTTTACAGGAGCAGTGGTTTTTTCGGCGGCACTGATCTTTGAAGTAGCCGGCTTTTTAGTGGCAGTGACTTTCTTTTTGGCAGTAAGTCGCTTTTCCAGCTTTTCCAGCTGTTCATCCTTTTCCTTAATGATCTTGCTCAAACGTGCCACCCCATCATCCCGCGTGGTACGCGCTGCAGCATTAACCCTGATCTCAAAGTCACTGAGTACATTCATGTAGTTAATAAATGCATCATAGGGCGAATCATAGGGATTGAAATAGGAATGAACCTCTCCGTCGGAGAAAAACTTCGTGGACATATAGTAAAAATGGTCGCTTACCTGCAAGTATTGATAATCCAGTTTGATTCCCTCATCGCCCCATTCATACACTCTCTCTCCAAGTGAATAGAGTTTATTGAATGCTTCATTTTGCATTTCATTGCCCAGCCAGGCAGTGAGATCCCGCTCCTCATCGGCCCACGAGATGGGATGCGGTACATTTACGGCAGATACGACCTGCAGTTTTTTTGCCACTTCCGAAGGAGTGCTGAAGCTAAAAGGCGACTTTTTAAAGACACTTTTGGGAAAAGCTTTGAGGAATTCAAAAATCCCTGTCTCCTTCCACTGGTGCTCCCCAAAGGTTTCGTAATCCATAAAGAGATTTATGACCTCTTCTTTTACCGGGGTCTGGTTTAGCCAATTCACATATTTTTCAGCAGTAAGCGGATATTCGGGCCATCCCTTGTTGGAGAACCTGAAAGCAATATCGTCGCTAAGCTTGAAGTTTTTCAGCAGAAGTTTCAATTTGGGATTGATGGCATTGCAGTAGAGATAATTGGGGCTTTTCCATCCCAATACATGCTTGGCTCCTTCTGTAAGCATCGCTTTAAATCCCATATCAGCCACCATGGCTCCGATTTCATCGGAGTAAATCAGCTCCGTATTGCGGAAAACGGTCGGTTCCTGCCCGAAATGCTCCCTGATCAGCTGGTCATGCGCTCTGACCTGTCGTTCAAATTCCTCTCTCCCTTTTAGCGAACTAAGCGAATGAGCATAAGTCTCAGACAAAAATTCCACATGCCCGGTTTCGGCTAGTTTTTTAAAACTCTCCAATACTTCCGGGGCATAGAGCCTGAATTGCTCCATGGCAATTCCAGACATGGAATAGGAAACCTTAAAACGGCCCTTATGCTTTTTTATCAGATCCAGTATCAATTCATTGGCAGGCAGATAAGACTTCTGGGCCACCTTATGAAGGATCGATTCATTGGAATAATCATCATAATAATAATGGTCGTTTCCAATGTCGAAAAAACGGTACCTTCTGAAACGGAAGGGCTGGTGGACCTGAAAATAGAGACAAATGGTTCTCATACGACAGTTTGCTTTTTACTTAACAAATTCTTTATAAATGGAATGTACCTTCGCTCCCGAATTCTCCCATTTCATTTCATGCACCTCGGCTACACCATATTTCTTAAACATCTCAGAAAGTGCAGGGTAGTTCAGTAACCCATAAATGGCATCGGCGAGCGCATCCACATCCCAGAAATCAACTTTGAACGCATAATTCAAGATTTCGGCCACCCCTGACTGGTAGGAGATAATCGATGGCACATTGGATTGCATGGCCTCCAGGGGAGATATGCCAAAAGGTTCCGAAACGGAAGGCATCACATAGACATCACTGATGGAGAACATCCTGAACACATCATCGCCCTTCAAAAAACCGGTATAGTGAAACCTGTCAGAAATTCCGAGTGAGGCGGTCCAGTAAATCATTTTCTCCAACAGCTCTCCGCTTCCGGCCATCACAAAGCGTACATTATCCATTTTCTGAAGTACCTTGTAGGCGGCCTGGACAAAGTATTCCGGCCCCTTTTGCAGAGTTACCCTTCCCAAAAAGGTAACCACCTTATCGGTAATCCCACGCTTCAACTGAAGCTTTTCATAATCGGAAAGGGGATCCACTGCATTGTAAACCGTTACCACTTTATCCGGATGGATCCCGTACTTTTCAATCACCGTATTACGGGTAAGATTACTAACCGCAATGATTTTATCGGCCAGTTCCATGCCGGTCTTCTCAATTTCAAATACGGTGGGATTTACTTTTCCCCCGCTTCGGTCAAAGTCGGTGGCATGTACATGGATCACCAGGGGTTTACCGGAGGCCCGCTTGGCAGCAATCCCGGCTGGATAAGTCAGCCAGTCATGCGAGTGAATAATTTCAAAGTCCTCCTTGAGTGCTATTTCACCGGCCACTATGGCATAGTTCGCAATTTCCTCATAAAGGTTTTTCCCATACGTCCCGGTAAAATTCAACTTGCCCCCCATGCTGGTCTCCACAAGTCTTTTTCCCTTGTTTTCAGCACTGTTGACCAGTTCTTCGTACTCTTCCGGGCTTGTATAGGGAACCAGATTGGAGTTGATTTCAATGTAAGAGAGATCCTTGAGATACAGGTGCTCTTTCAGCTTTCTGATGTCGAGGGTTACATCGCCGGCTCCCAGGACACGAATCCTGCTCTGGTCCTCATCGCCGTGTGCTTTGGGAACCACAAACAGAATATCCAGATCCGGAATAACAGACATGCCGCGGGTAAGCCCGTAACAGGCCGTACCCAATCCCCCGGAAATATGAGGTGGAAATTCCCACCCGAACATCAGAACCCTCATACGCTGAGAAAAAGTAACATTATTTAAATCCTTCTATCATTTCATTGATCCTTAACAAAGCAGCCACACCCGTGGCCTGCGAAACAGAACCCCTGCCCGTATGGGGTGGATTTCCGTTATATATTTCCGAGATACTCCCGATTCCCCTGACACTCATCTCCTCTTCAAAACCATCAAATATCTTCTTCACTCGACTTTGCCCGGTTTTCTTATGCACCTCCAAAACCCCGGCAGCATAGTGTTCCAGGAACCATGGCCAGACAGTACCCTGATGATATGCACGGTTGCGTTGTTCCTGGTTCCCCTCATAGGTCTCCTTATAAGCTTCATTTTTTGGTGAAAGGCTTCTCAATCCTCTGGGGGTCAACAGTTCACTCTCAACCACATCCAGTATCGATTTCTTCATCTCGGAAGTAAGTGGCGAGTGATCAAGCGAAACTGCAATCACCTGGCTGGGCCTGACCGAAAAATCTTTAAATTCCCCATTCACATAATCGGCCAGGTATCCCCGTTTCTGATCCCAGAACTGATCAACAAATGAGTCCCGGATTAGTTCAGGCAGGTGAGCCCAGGATTTGAAGAAGGTCCGGTCGCGCTTCTGCGACCAATGCAGGGCCTGGCATACGGCATTATACCACAGGGCATTCACCTCCACCACCAATCCGGGTCTCGGTGTAACCAGTTTTCCATCGATCACTGCATCCATCCAAGTCAGCGGTTTCCCGTCTTCCTGTGCATGGATCAGACCATTTTCAAGCATCCGGATGATTCCGGATGCCCCGCTCCGGTATGCCTCCAGAACCTCTTTAATGGCTTTCCCGTATTTTTTCCAGATATCAAAATCAGGATCATATTTTTCATAGAATTGCAGGGCCCGGATAAACCAGAGGGGGGCGTCTGAAGAATTGAATGCGGGCTTGCCCTGTATGGCGGTGTTGGGGAATAGCCCCTGTTTCATTCTGGCGACCATGGAATCAATTACCTCCAGTGCCGTGCTCAGATCCCCGGTGCTTAAAGTAAGTCCCGGCAGGGCCATGAAGGTATCCCGGCCCCAGGTCCCAAACCATGGAAATCCGGCTTTGATCTCCGTACTTGCCTCCTTACGCACGATGAACTGTTGTGCAGCATTCAGCAGGCATTCCTGCAAACTGTCTTTAGAAATGCGCTGATTCAGTTCGGAGGTGAATTTTCGCTTCAAACCACCGGGTACAGCTTCGCTGGTGGATGCAGAGAAAACAATGGACTCTCCTTTTTCAATTGGCATCTCGAAATAGCCCGGGACATAAAGATCTTCCTTATAATCGTAGCCTCTCTTCTGCTCCTCCATGTACTCGATATTATAATACCAGTCGGGAACAGATACAAACTCCACAGGCTTGGAAAACTGCATATAGAGCCCCGGGTACCCCTCGTAAAGCCTGGACATGATTCCGTTCTTCACTTCCTCATAACGGGTGTTGGCATAGAGGTTGGACTTACTCAGAGCATGAAAATTCCGGAAAGCCAGAAAGGGCTGTAAGCGCAGAAGAGTATCCGAATGTGCGTCAATCAGGGTATATCTGATCAGTACCTGTTCGGCCTTGGATACCAGATTCACCTCTTTGGACAGAATCACTCCACCTACCCGGTATACCAGGTAGGATGCCTTCGTCGAGTCGAACTCTCTGACATATTTATGCCCCTTGGGTACATAATGATCCCCTTCATATTTATGGATTCCGAGGTTGAACTCCTTATTGTGCTGGACCACCGTGGCATCAAGCGTGGAAAGCAAGACATGGTGTTCCCCATCCATCTGCTCCAGCGGGCAAACAAGCAGGCCATGGTACTTCCTGGTGTTACATCCGATAATGGTGGTCGCGGCATAAGAACCTGCACGGTTTGATCTGGTCAACTCCCTGGAGAGAGAATATTCCAGATTGACCAGTTCCTCTTTTTCAAACTTCAGGTAACTCATCGACAATAGAATTAAACTGTAAATTACAAAAATTCAGGTCCCAAAAAAGGCCATTATCCAAAAGAATAATGATACAAAATTAGAAACTAATCCCTACATATATCATTCTTACTACTTTTGTAACAAAATTTTAGAATATGAACAAATTCACAGAGCTCTGTTTCCTGATCCTTCTGGTGCTCGTCATGCCGGCCTGTAAACAGAACGGCCCGGAAAACAGTGCAGGTGATTTTCATGGAGGGACCACTTCTATAAAAGGCCTGCTCCAGGCTGGTGCCGGAGAAAGTGTGGTGCTGGAAGAGATGGGTGCCCGTGAATTTATTCCCCTGGATACGGTCCGGTGCGATAACGAAGGACATTTCCTGATCTCGTATCTGCAGGACCAGCAAGCCTTTTATATACTCAGGTTCGGATCTGCAGGTTATATCACTCTTCTGACAGTGCCCGGAGAGTCGATCGAATTTGCCGGTCAATTGAATAATAAGGATAGCTATACAGTCTCAGGATCGCCTGGTTCGGAACTGCTTCAAACCCTTGCCGCCGAACATAAAAAAGCACTGGAGGCTCTTGGCGATATCGCCCGAAAAAACAGGGAGCTGGTCTCCTCCCCTGATTATGTGGAACTAAAACAGGACCTGGACCTGAAATTTGATTCAATCACTTCCGCTTTCAAAGATTATTCCTTAAGCTTCATTCATGAAAATGCAGCTTCACCGGCTACCCTGATAGCGCTCTATAATCTTTATGGACAGGGTCTCCCCGTGTTCGATCCGGGAAGAGATTTCCAGGTATATCTCTTTGTAGATTCGGCCATGATGGCAAACCACAGTAAGCTGGAAGCGGTCCGGCTGCTGCATGCCCAGGTCGAAGAGGTTAAACTGATGAAGGATGGAGATCATCAGGCCTCCGTGCTGAAAAAAGGTAAGATCGCTCCCGATTTTGTATCTTCACGCCCGGATGGTACCGGGATGACCCTGAAGAGCCTGAGAGGAAATTATGTGTTGCTGGGTTTCTGGGCTTCGTGGAGCATGTTGTGCAGGGAAGAAAATGCAACACTGGTAAAGGCTTATGAACAATTCGGGGATAAGAACTTCAGAATTTTACAGGTCTCCCTCGATGACAATAAAGAAGCCTGGAACGGGGCCATTGAAGAGGATGGCCTGGTTTGGGATCACGTCAGTGATTTGAAACGATGGGAAACTCCGCTTGTCGAACTCTATGGGGTGGACAGGATCCCCTTCCAGGTGATTGTGGACCCGGCAGGTAAAATTGTGGAGACTGATCTTTACGGAGAACAACTATTAATGAAACTGGAACTTTTATTGAATAACTAAAATGAACAAAGCTATCCCCAGAATGATGGGACTGATCATGGTCCTCACAGGCTTTTCATGTAGCGGCGGCCGCACAGAAATCAGTGGTTTGATCCGAGGAGGAGAAGAGATCAGCCTGACCCTTGAAAGACTTGATGTGAACCGGACCTCGGTGGTCGATTCTTTAAAGACCGATAAGGATGGTTCTTTCTCCATAAAGCTAGCATTGGAAGAGCCTGAACTTTACCTGTTAAAAGATGAAAAAGGAGCTATTATTAACCTTCTGCTCGCACCGGGTGACAGAATATCGGTACAAAGCAGCCTCGATAGCTTCGGAAGTAATTATCAAGTAGCCGGTTCGGAAGAGTCGGAAGGAATCCGTAAGCTGGTGGAACATCTGGATCAAACCAGGAAAACCCTGGACTCCCTTCATCTTGAAGCCGGCTCCATCGGGGACCCTGAAAATCCCCGGTTTGAACTGGTCAAAAACGCCTATGCCCAGGCCATTATCAGGCAAAAACGCTTTACCATCAAATATCTGGTAGAGCATATGGGTTCTCTCTCAAGTGTCTACGCCTTATACCAAAAATATGATGAAGAATCGCTTATCCTGAACCTGGAGAACGATCTTCAGTACTTTAAAGCAGTGGCCGATTCGCTGGAGGTAACTTATCCCAATTCCTCCCTGACCAAATCGCTCCGGGTCGATATTGAGCAAAGAGAGGCTGCCTTCAATGAAGCTGCCAAGGTCAACTCCCTGCTGGAAATGGCCGATGAGGAATCCGGCCTGCTCGATCTTTCCATTCCTGACAGGGAAGGTCATGAGATAACTCTCTCCTCCCTTCAGGGGAAGGTAACCCTGGTAGCCTTCTGGGCTTCCGGAAACAATGCCAGCATCGAAGCTTTGATCCGCCTGCAATCCACCTATAATAAGTACCGCGACAAGGGCTTTGAAGTATATGCTATTTCCCTGGATAACAACAAGATAAACTGGATGAACGCCATTGACTTTAATGAATTCACCTGGATTAATGTATCGGAACTCAACTTCCCCGAATCCAACGCAGCGCTCCTGTACAATATCCGCGAGCTGCCCACTACCTTTCTGATAAACCGGGAAGGCGATATCGTAGCCAGAAATCTTTATGGCAGGACCCTGGAAACCTGGCTCGACAACCTGATCTGAGAAGAATGGCCGGTCAAGACCGCATATACTTTGCGTCCGATCTACACCTTGGAATGCAATCCCCGGAGGAAAGCCTGAAACGAGAAAAGCTCTTTGTAAAGTGGCTGGAGGAGATCCGGAGCGATGCACGCGAACTCTGGCTGCTGGGGGATGTATTCGACTACTGGTTTGAATACAGGAAGGTGGTGCCCCGGGGCTTTACCCGTTTTCTGGGAAAACTGGCCTCACTAAGTGACGATGGGGTGGAAATTCACCTGATCCCGGGCAACCATGATATCTGGGTATTCGATTACCTGCCCTCTGAAATCAGAATGCAGGTGCACCGTAAAAATATCCGAAAAGTCTGGAACGGACACCAGTTTCTTCTGGGACACGGCGATGGCTTACACCCGGGCGACAAGGGCTACAAGATGCTGCAGTGGATTTTCAAAAACAGGCTCATCCAGTGGTTCTATGCCCGCATCCATCCAAACGGGTCCATGGCCTTTGCTCACTGGTGGTCCAGAAAGAGCCGTATGAAACATGGCACCTTGGGCTCCTTCATGGGAGTGGAGAAGGAACACCAGCTGCATTTTGCCAGGAAAGAACTGGAAAAGCACCCGGACATTGAGTACTTTATATTCGGGCACCGGCATATCCCCTATGACATGCGGATCGCCGAAAACAGCCGGGTGATTTGCCTGGGGGACTGGATAGGCAATTTCACCTACGGTGTTTTCGACGGTCAGGAATTTCGCCTTGAAAAATACCTGCCTGAACAAGGCGAAATCATCAGGGGATAACCATTTTACATACTGCTAGGTACAAAGAGAACCACTATGGATGGATGGAATACAGAGGCCGCTGAAAAACCAGAAGCAATACCATTGAGGTAATAGCTGTAACTGGTTCCCTGTACTACCGGGAAAACCTCCATTAGATGAAATGGTATACCCATATTTGCCGTAAAAATCCATGAACTTTGAAAATAGCCTCTAGTAGCAGAATGGCTTCCCATCATTGGAATAACACCAGGGCCGGTATCTGGAGCCGTATGAAGATCCATCCCCCAAAAACCTGCTGCAGCTGAACTTGACTTTTCCAGTGAAATGGTCCCTGTCCCCGTAACGTAAAAATAACCATCTGCCGGAGCTGTGACAGTCACACTGGCAATATCATTATAGGAATCTGTAAGTGTATTCCAGATCGAACTAAAAGATTGACGGATTGCAGGTTCATCCAGAAGGTCAGCACTCGTGAGACTTCCATCCTGAACTTCATTGGTTCCAACGGCGTTCGCAGCTATTTCAGCGGATCCAACTGCACCGGGTGCAATTTCTGAGGCATAAAGAGCATAGGGAACAGTCAACAGTTCAGACACTCCCATCGAAGTTCCATTGACACTAACCTCTACAAAATAAGGCCCGGCCGACCAGTCAATGGCGCCAAATGAGACCGGATTTACTGATCCAACTTCCAGATTGACTATTCCAAAGTCGGTGGTGGTGGTATTATGGATTTCAGAATAGACGATGGTCCCTGTCGCTGTTGTTTGATGGATTTCCAGCTCGATACTTACCGACTCTCCCGATCTGGGATCTCCCTGAGCATCGCGCAATACGGCCTGATAGTTAAAGGTGCCAGGTGTCTGTCCCGTCAACGCTATGACTGAAACCAGTAACAGGGTCACCGACGTTGTAAAAAAACGTGAAATAGGGGTAAAAGTTCTTTTCATGATTTTAATGTTTTACGATTTGAAATAATCTGGATTCTTTTTTCTTGTCAGTCACTTTTAAAATGTACATAGCAGGAGCCAGTGAACTGAAGTCAATGCTTGTTTGTTCGCCAAGAACCTCTCCCCGCTCTACCATTTCCCCCAGGATATCATAGAGCATGTACTGGAAGCCCTGAGGGTCCCCTATCTGAAGGAAAAGATGGTCTTTGACCGGATTTGGAAATACGGACATTTGAATTTCCGGCTGGCTGACAACGGGTACACCTGTGCGCAATCGTGTTTGATGAAAGCCCTGGGTTAAAATCGCCCCCGGAGAGGCATGTGTACTGATAACACACTCCCCGATGGAAAAACTCAGATAACCGGAACTGTTGTGAAAGGATGCACCTGATGCAGCAACCAGATCATGGGGTTGTGCTAAAGCACCGGTGCACCAGAAGCCTAATAGCAGGGTGAAGAGTAATTTTCGATCCATACGTATCGCTTTAATGGGTTAATAATATGTTTTGAAGTCAGACCAGGGGTGACGACCACGATGGCGATCCGCCACTTGCCACGGAACCGGTGAAAACAGAAACCCGGTGCCCAAGAGATAAACGCCTTAATTCAACAGAATCAGGGCCTTAGTCATAGTTAGAAATATATACGATCCGTTTTAGAGAGAAAATAAACTGACTCCTGTGCTCAAGCCAGCCCAGGTAAGAGAGTATAATATTTCAGCAACAAAGACCAAGGTAAAGAATTACCCTCTAAAAATCAATGCCCCGGGAGCTGGCATTAAAAAAGGGCTGCCCCATACGAGACAGCCCCTGATCTGATTTTTATTAAAAACGACTCTTAGAAAGAACCGACCGGCTTCTTAATACCGGAAAATTTATTAATATCCCAAATTTTCTATTCACGATTTGTTATTCATTGGGGTTAGAACCTGAAAAAGTCCCTTTTAAAAATGAACCCGACGATTCTACCACTCCAACAGAAGAAGGTATATAAATTGCGGTCATTACAGGCCAAAAGACTGAAACAGTCCTATTGGTTCTGTACAGCATTCCTTCAAAATAGAAAGTGTAGGTACCCGGCACTCCTCTATAAAAAGTTCCTGTGGCAGTTTGATCAAATATATATAGACCCGTAGATGGAAAAGTTTGAATAAAAACCTCGCTATATCGTCCAGCGTTAATCGTCCCTCCTTCTGTATCATCAATTTGCATGATAAATCCTTGTTCTAATGTATTGTTATAATTATCGAATCTCATCAATCCTCTTGCAGTAATGAAAATATACCCGGGTCCGGGGATTGTTACAGTGACAGAGGCCATTGTCGTTGTCGCTGTATTTGAGAATCCTGTTATGGCGAATACACCTAATGTTTGTGCAATACCTGGTTGTTCTAAAATGTCTTCGGACAATATGGTCCCATTGACAATATCAACGGAATAAACCGAGTTGGCGGCAAGCTCAACAGCACCTACGGAATTGGCGCCCAAATCGCTGGCTGTTAAGCTATTATCAACCACATGTGAGCTTTCAACCGAGTTGGCTTCAAGGATTCCCGGAGGTCCTTCAGGGCCGATTGGTCCTTCTGGTCCGGTTGCTCCTGCAGCGCCCACTGGGCCCGGTGGTCCTTCTGGCCCTTCTGGCCCCGGAACCCCGTTCACAGCATAAAGGGCATAGGGAACAGTCAACAGTTCAGACACTCCCATTGAAGTTCCACTGACACTAACCTCTATAAAATAGGGCCCGGCCGACCAGTCAATGGCGCCAAATGAGACCGGATTTACTGATCCAACTTCCAGATTGACTATTCCAAAGTCGGTGGTGGTGGTATTATGGATTTCAGAATAGACGATGGTCCCTGTCGCTGTTGTCTGATGGATTTCCAGTTCAATACTTACGCTTTCACCTGATCTTGGATCTCCCTGAGCATCGCGCAATACGGCCTGATAATTAAAGGTACCTGGTGTCTGGCCCATCAAAGCGATGACTGAAGCCAGTAACAGGGTCACCGACGTTGTAAAAAAACGTGAAACAGGGGTAAAAGTTCTTTTCATGATTTTAATGTACTACGATTTGAAATATTCTGGATTCCTATATCTTGTCAGTCACTTTTAAAACGTACCTAGCAGGTGCCAGTAAACTGAAGTCAGTTCTTGTCAGTTCGCCAGGAACCTCTCCCCGATGGAAACGGAACTGTTGCGGAAGGAAGCTCCCGAGGCGGCAACCAGATCCCGGGGTTGCGCTAAAACACCGGTACACCAAAAGACTACAAACTGGGTGAAGAGTAATTTTCGATCCATACGTATCGGCTTAATGGCTTAATCCAACAGAATCAAGGCCTTAGTAATATCAGTAATATATAAAATCCGTTTCACAGAGAAAACAAACCGGTTCCTGCGCTCAAGCCAGCCCAAGTAAAGATTCTCAGCAAGACTGATCAAGGTAAGGAATTACCCTCTAAAAGTCAATGATACCTGGATTGTACCAAAAAGGGGCTGCCCCTCGCGAGACAGCCCCTGATCTGAATGATATAAAAACTGTTTTTAGAAAATACCGAAGGCCACCGTCAGGCCGGCCATAACCACAGAAACCATGGTCATCAATTTAATCAGGATGTTCAGTGAAGGTCCCGAAGTATCCTTGAAAGGATCACCTACTGTATCTCCAACCACAGCAGCCTTATGTGACTCACTTCCTTTTCCTCCGTAATTCCCTTTTTCAATATACTTCTTGGCATTGTCCCAGGCACCTCCTGCATTATTCAGCATCACTGCCAGGGTGAACCCGGTGGTCAGTCCGCCGACAAGCAGTCCGACTACCCCGGCAACACCCAGGAGCAGTCCGATGCCCACTGGAACGGCAATTGCCAGCAGGGAAGGAAGCAGCATTTCCTTTTGTGCACCTTTGGTGGAAATCTCCACGCACTTGGCATATTCTGGGGTGGCTTTGCCTTCCATAATTCCGGGGATCTCCCGGAACTGCCTGCGCACCTCATCCACCATGGATCCGGCAGCCCGGCCCACGGCCTTCATGGTCATGGCACAGAATACAAAAGCCATCATGGCGCCCATAAAGATGCCCCCCAGCAACATGGGATTGAAAATCGAAAGATCATAAGCAGCCACAAAATCATGAATAGTGGCACTGTTCAACTGAACCACATTCAGCCCGTCAGCAGCTGCAGGAGCATGATCCGTATAAAAGAGGGTATCCCCTATCCGTTCAAATCCGTCAGCGGTCTTGTCTGCCAGTCTGCCAAGCCAGAGCCTTACCTCTTCCATATAGGCAGCAAGAAGCGCCATGGCTGTCAGGGCAGCCGATCCTATGGCAAATCCTTTACCAGTGGCTGCAGTTGTATTACCCAGCATATCCAGGGCGTCGGTCCGTTCCCGGACCTCGGGGGGAAGCTCGGCCATTTCAGCATTTCCTCCGGCATTGTCGGCAATAGGACCAAAAGCATCGGTAGCCAGAGTGATCCCCAGAGTGGAGAGCATCCCAACAGCGGCAAAACCAATTCCGTAAACTCCCTTGGAAAATTCTGCAAAACCACCGGAAAATCCAAAAGCTGCAATAATGGCAATCACGATGGTAACCACCGGAATCCAGGTGGAGTACATTCCAACAGCCATCCCGTCAATAATCGTGGTAGCCGCTCCCTGTTGGGTTTGTTTTGCGATTCCCCTGGTCGCCTTGTATTCATCGGAAGTAAAGAGTTCTGTTCCCTGTCCGATGATCACCCCGGCAGCCAGACCCGCAACCACAGCACCAAAAATGCCCCAGCTTACCCATCCCTGGGAAGCCATGACAGCCATGGCAACAAGGATCAGAAAAGAACTGCCTCCTGTACCAAGCAGGAGGGCATTCAGCAGGTTTTTCTGAGTAGCAGATTCTTTTGCCCGGACCATAAAAATCCCCGCAATAGAAAGAACAATGCCAATACCGGCAACAATCATCGGGGCCACCACAGCCATTCCCTGCTCCGCACCCGAAAGCCCTGGTAAAGCAGCTCCCAGGGCGGCAGTAGCCAGTATGGAACCTGCATAGGATTCATAGAGGTCAGCACCCATTCCGGCCACATCTCCCACATTATCGCCTACGTTATCGGCAATGGTAGCAGGGTTACGTGGATCATCCTCAGGAATGCCGGCTTCCACTTTCCCAACCAGATCGGCTCCCACATCGGCCGCCTTGGTATAAATACCACCACCCACACGTGCGAAGAGGGCCTGGGTCGAAGCTCCCATCCCAAAAGTAAGCATCACTGCGGTGATCTCGACCAATTTCTCGTGGTTGGTCGTTCCTTCATGAACAAAGGTCAGGCCCATCCAGTGCAGGCCATGTTCCATGTTTTCAGGACTGAAAACAAATTTATTCAGTACCCAGAACCACCCGGTGATATCCAGCAGGGCGAATCCTACCACGACCAGACCCATGACCGCGCCACTGCGAAAGGCTACCTGCAGTCCCTTATTCAGAGATTTTGAGGCACCGTGTGCAGTTCTGGCCGAAGCAAAGGTGGCTGTTTTCATTCCTAAAAATCCACAGAGTCCGGAAAAGAACCCACCGGTCAGGAAGGCCACAGGCACAAAGGGATTCTGTACTCCCAGATAGGCAAGAAGGATTAAGATGATCAGTAAAACACCAAATACGTATCCAACCACCCGGTACTGGCGTTTTAAATAGGCCATAGCTCCTTCACGAACATACTGTGCAATCTCCTTCATCCGGTCGGTTCCTTCTGAATTCTTCATCATGACTTTGAAGAAATACCAGGCAAAAACCAGTGCTACGACAGCAGCCAGAGGAAGCAACCAGAATAGTGCGAAAATATTACTCATAACTCTAAGCTTTAAGTGTTTAGTTTGAAAGAAAAAGCAAAGATATAGAAAATGCTTTTAGAATGATATTAAATTGACAATGGATGAATTTGATCTTATCTTTAGAGTTACAAATCTTTAAAAGCCCATGTATAGAACTCCGATTCTGCCGGCCATCTTGATCATAGGATTCTTAACTTCCATGCAGATCTCCGCCCAGTGCATCCCAGATACAGTAAATTGCATTGATATCGGTGCCCCCGGGCAATTCTGTCCGGATAAGCTGCCCGATGCCGGCCTGGCTGTGCTCTACGATGAAGTGGTTACCGTTATAGCGCCAGGGTCCGCTCCCCCGCCATATGAAATGTGGAACATTGACTACATTGAAATTGACTCGGTAAAGAACCTTCCTCCCGGAATAGACTACTTCCCCAATGCCGATGTTTTCTTTCCGGATACCTCTTATTGTATTCAGCTTACGGGTACACCCACGCAAACAGGAGAGTTCAAACTGGAAATTCACATTGGAGCAACCATTGATATAATGGGAATACCCACCAAAATCCCCTTTTTAGATGATTCTTCCATAGTGATTCGAGTGGTTGAAGTACTGGGGATTGATCCGGATTCGCATTCAGAATTTCAGGTATTCCAGAATGTTCCAAATCCATTTTCAGATAAAACCCGGCTGGCCTGCTATACCCCGGTCCGGGAGCAGGTGGAATTAAGTATATACAACATTTTGGGCGTTCTGGTGCACCACGAATCAGATATGCTTGCTCCCGGTTCTCACCATTTTTCTTTTGATGGCAGAAAGCTGGAGCCGGGCATATATCTCTACCGGGTAAGAACCCCTGCGGCCGGCTTTTCCGGGAGGCTTTTAAAATCCAGATAGGAATCTCCGGGATCAAAGATTAAAACGTAGCTGCAAGGTGATGTTACGGGGCGGACCAATATCACCGGGTCTTCCCAGATACTCTACATTCAGGGCATTCCTGAGTATGGCAGTCATCCGGATCATTTCTGTGATGCTCCACCCTATCCTGAGATCCAGTACGGTATAACCGGTGGCATGCTCCTCCCAGTAATTGGGGAAGCCCGGAAGAATCAGATTTCCAATTCCAGGATCAATAAAGGCGATATCCACATTGATCATCCGTGAATTATACTGAAGATTGATGCCAGCAAAAATCTTCCAGGCCTCAAGTTCCAAATCCATCTTCAGCAGATGCCGGCGCCTGTATTTCAGGATATGTCCCTCCTCATTTACCAGCTGGACAGAATCCAGAAGTGAAGGATCAACCGGGTTCATCCAGGTATACCCTCCCGAAAACCGGAGTCCCAGTGGTCCCATCATTCCCATCATGGAAATTTTACCATCAAGCCCGTTGATTCTAGCCGTACCTGTATTTAATGCTTTAAAACCCACATCATCAATAGTTGGAACATCGTCGGGTGTGGGAGGATACACTCCGAATGTATACTCAATCATATTATTATATTCCGTCCAGAAAAGAGCCAGATCGGCCAGTCCAAGCCAACGCCCCAGAGCAATCTCCTGCTTTACCCCCACTTCAGATGACCAGCCTCGTTCGGGATCCAGTTCCGGATTCCGAAAGATCTTTAATCCTCCGATATTTGCATCGGCAAACTTCTCGGCCACCGAAGGGAAGCGGTATCCCTGACCAATGGAGGATCTTATGAATGTTCCTTCCCCAGCCTGATAGCTCAGGCCGGCTCTCAGAACGGGGAGTGAATAAAACAGCTCCCCATTCAGGCTATTGAGCTCCCATCGAAGACCCGTAGAAACCTGCAGTTTTTTAAACAGATGAGCGTCCAACTGTGAGAAGATGGCACTATTTGATCCCTTATGATTGTCATAAAGGCCTGCCAGCACCGTATTCCTTGAAAATGAAATCCCGCTTGTCCAGTGGGTCCTTTTACGGAATCTTTTTAAATAGCGGTACTCCAGATACCATAGTTTTGAGGCACTGCTCCTTTCGTCATTTATAGTAACATTCCCCACACTGTATAACCTGGTTTTCAGAGAGTGCTTGTTCCCTCTTCCAGTCAGGTATTCCACCGATGGATCTATGTTATATCTGTTGCCCTTCAGGGGTGTCATCGATTCAGGGTTCTGAAGATAGGCCCCTGAACCAGCATCCTGCCAGAGCAGAAAATCTGACTGGTCGGCCACCATGCCACTGGCAGCAAGACCCAGTGTGAGACCCTGGATTTTTGCACTACGGTATTTGAGTCCCAGATTCCCCCGGATCCTGCTTTCATAATCCCCTTCCCGGTAGCCTTCATCTTTGAAATAGTTCCCGCCCAGGGAAAGGTCGAACTTCCCTATTTTCCGGAGATGACTGAAGGATGCACCGGCAAACAAAGGTCTGCGGTCCCACCAGATCAGCTCCTTGCGTGCCGGATTCAAATAGGCTCCGCCAAAGAGAGTGGCTTCAGTCCGGGGGTCCAGGTCCGGACTGCGTGTCTTCAGGTTAATTACTCCATTCAGGGCCGAGGAACCATATAAAACCGAAGAGGCGCCTTTTATTACCTCTACCTGACCCAGATTTTCCACGGGCATGTAGTTCCATTTGATATCCCCGGCATCCGCTGAGATCATAGGCAGGTCATCGACCAGCATCAGTACTCTGCTTCCAACACCATAACTAAACCCGCTTCCTCCCCGGATACTGGGCTGCCCATCCAGGATACTGATCCCCGGTGTCTTCTCCAGGATCATATCCAGGGAAGAGATGTTCTGATTTGAAAGCTGGTGTGGTTTGATCACCTCCAGGGAAACGGTGACTTCAGACAACTTCTGTTCATATTTGCCGGCACTGACAACCACTTCATCCAGCATTTTACTGCTTCTGCTCATCCCGATCTCCAGGTGAAGGATTTCCCCCTCCCTCAGGATAATCTCCTTACGCAGATCTGAATAACCCATATAGGAGAACTCCACAAGGTGTTCCCCCGCATCAAGTGAAAGCGAAAAAGCTCCGTTCAGATCAGTGGTGGTACCTGTGTGCCTGTCGGTACTTACATGGACAGCAATCAATGGGTCTCCGGAGCCGGCATCTGTAACCTGCCCGGTAACAGATCCCTGGGCCTGTCCCCACAGTGCTTTTCCCGGCACGAACAGCCACAGTGCCCAGAGGCTGATAATTCGTATGTTACGAAAATGTAAGATTCGATCCTTTTATTATATTTACCCAACTAAAATACCCTTTTTTAACCAAATCATCCCCATTATGCTGCTTCATCAACAATTCGTCAGGAATGCGAAAAAGTACAGGAAAAAACTGGCCATCAAAGATAAGACCACCCATAGCAACGTAAGCTTTGAAAGAGCGCTCATCGGAGCGTTGATACTTTCCAGGAAATTCCAAAAATATGACAAGGGATATATCGGCATCATGATCCCCACCTCGGCAGGCTGTGCCCTAGCCACTGTCGGAGCACTGATGAGCGGCCGGGTTCCGGTGATGATCAACTATTCCACAGGCGCTGAGAACAATGCCAGATATGCCCAGGAAAAATGCAGTTTCAAAACCATCATAACCTCCAGGGCTCTGCTCGAAAAAATTGATTGCCCGCTTATCGAAGGGATGGTCCTGATCGAAGATATCATGAAGAGTGTAAGCACCGCCGATAAGCTGAAAGCGGCCTTAAAGACCAAACTTCCCGTCGGAACAATCCTCAACAGTATCCACAAGGGTCATGAAGATGACAATGCAGCCATCCTGTTTACCAGTGGCAGTGAAAAGGATCCCAAGGTAGTTCAGCTGACCCACCGGAACCTGGCTTCAAATATTGAGAATTTCAGCGAGCATGAGAAAATTACAGGAGACGATATTTTGCTTGCCAACCTGGTCTTCTTTCACATATTCGGTCTTACTGTAAATCTCTGGCTGGCCTTTGTAAAGGGAATGACCATGGTCACCTATGCCAATCCCACTGAGTTTTCCACAATCTGTAAAATCGCCAGGGAAGAGAAGCCTACCCTGATGGTGGGCACCCCAAGTTTTTTCTGGGGCTACCTGAAGAAATCAGAACCCGGAGACTTTAAAAGTGTGCGTATCATGGTAGCCGGGGCTGATAAATGTCCCGATGCTTTGCGGGAGGGATATATGAAAAAACATGGCGTTACGCTGATGGAGGGTTATGGGGCCACTGAAACTTCGCCGGTAGTTTCAGTCAACAGCCTGGAATTCAACCGTCCGGGCAGTATCGGGAAAGTAATACCTAATGTGCAGGTCAGGATCGAAAACCTGGATACCGGGAAAGAATGCAAAGCGGGCGAAGTCGGGAAAATCCTGGTAAAAGGGGACCTGGTTATGAAAGGCTATCTGGGCCAGCCGGAGCTGACTGCAGAAGCGATTGTGGATGGATGGTACAACACCGGTGATATGGGTTACCTGGATGAGGATGCTTATCTCTGGCACTCGGGTCGCTTTAAGCGCTTTGTTAAAATCGGAGGTGAAATGGTCTCTTTGGTAAAGGTGGAAAATGTCATGGAGCAGCATCTTCCGGAAGGAGTCTCCTGCTGCATCGTAGAGATCCCCGACGAAATCAAGGGAGCCACTATTGTAGCAGCAGTCACAAAAGATATCAATAAAATTGCCATCCTCCGGAAAATGGGAAAAGATCTTCCGAACATTGCCCTGCCCCGGCAGTTTTTCGTCATTGAGGAACTCCCGATGATGGGAACCGGAAAGATTGATTTCCGTTCCGTCACTGAACTGGTAAATGATTTGGTTAACAACCCGGATGCCAATTAAATCCGGAGAATAAGCTGAATCATGCCATGACCATGCTGCCTCTCACTCCCGAACACCTGCGGTTCAGTACGGCAATCCTTTGGGCGGTGGCGGGATTCGGAGCCTATTTCTTTCTGTCCCGCAACCCTGACTTCAGCAGGAGATTTTCCGGTATGTGCCGCATTCTGGACCATCAGGGGACGCAGGTGCTTTCACAACGTATGCTGGGCTTTCTGTTTCTGGGAGCAATTTCCCTGCTGATCATTCTGCTCCTGCCCCAGGCGGGTATAAAAGACTATGGCCTTAGCTTCAGGTTCCTTTCAGCACCTCCCTGGTGGTCCTATCTGCTTATTCCCCTGATCCTTCTCCTGAGTTATCTGGCCGCCCCGAATCCCGGCAACCTGGAAAATTATCCGCAAATCAGGGCAAAAGTGTGGACCCGGAGTATGCTGATCTTAAGTGCTGCTTCCTGGATCATATTCCTGATCGGCTATGAATTTCTCTTCCGTGGATTTGTACTGTATGCCTCCCTGGAGTTGCTGGAACCGGTCCCGGCCATCGCCCTGAATTGTGCCCTGTATGCCTTTGCACATTTCTATAAAGGTCCGGGCGAAACCTTTGGTTCCATACCCGCGGGAATCATCCTCTGCTGTTTAACCCTGATCACCGGGAATATCTGGAGTGCCGTGCTTTTACACTCCTTAATGGCTCTCAGCAATGAATGGTTCTCCCTGAAAGTCCATCCGGACATGTCAATTAAAGGAGGCGCCTGATGAAGATATTCGTTTCCGGAGCCACCGGTTTCATTGGAATCCAGCTGGTGAAACAGCTGGTGGCAAATGGTCACCAGGTTCATGCCCTCTACCGTTCCGAATCCAAAGCTGAGCTGATCTGTCATCCGGATGTGGCACTTTTTAAAGGCGATATCCTGGACAGATCGTCCCTGGCGCGGGCCATGAAAGGGTGCGGGGAGGCTTATCATACCGCTGCTTTTGCCGGAGTCTGGACAAAAGACCCGTCTCTGGTTTACCGGCTGAATGTGGACGGAGCCCTGGCAGTCATTCAGGAGGCAGGCCAGCAGGGGATCCGGCGGGTGGTGGTCACTTCCACAGCCGGCATCCTGGGTCCGTCTGAAAAAGAAGCAGTACATGAATCTTCCCCGGCACCCACCTCCTTCTTTACCGGGTACGAAGCTTCCAAATTCCGTTTGGAAGAGCAATTACTGGGGAGAACGGCAACAGATCCGGAGGTGGTCATTGTCAATCCCACCCGGGTGTATGGACCGGGATACCTGAGCGAATCCAACGGGGTTACCAAAATGATCAAGCAATATGTGGAAGGCAGGTGGAGATTGATACCCGGCAATGGTAAGAGCCTGGGCAACTATGTCTTCGTGGAGGATGTAGTAAGGGGGCACCTGCTGGCCATGCAGAGAGGGAAAAATGGGGAACGCTATGTACTTGGAGGGGAGAATATTTCCTACTTGCAACTCTTTGCCTTTGTGCGTGAAGCAAGCGGGGTGCGAAAAAAACTCTTTAAGGTACCCCTCTGGCTCATGCTTGCCGCTGCCGGATTTATGAAAGTTATTTCCGTTCTGACAGGTCGCCCCCCCTTGATAGTCCCTGCTCTGGTTCGCAAATTCAACCACAACTGGATCGTCTCCTCCGCTAAAGCGATCCGGGATCTCGGATACCATCCCACTGAGGCACGGACAGGCATCCGACAAACTGTTCAATGGATTAAAAACTCCTGACCATGAAACTTACCCTTATCATCCCGGCCGGCTTACTGGTTCTGATTCTTGCATCCTGCAGTAAACAGGAATACCCTGTCACAGGTTCCATAGAACGTCTCAGCCCTCAACTGGACCAGATTATTGCTCCGGGCACTCTTCCGGAAATACTGGCCGAGGGCTTCGAATGGTCGGAAGGCCCTCTCTGGCTCAGGGAACAGAAAAAGCTGATCTTCTCAGATATCCCGAATAACTCAATTTTTGAATGGTCTGAAAAAGACGGCCTGAAACTCTATCTGAAACCCTCGGGGTATACCGGCACCATCGCCCGGGGCGGGGAGACAGGCTCAAACGGATTGCTGCTGGATAAAGAAGGCAAATTGGTGCTCTGCCAGCATGGCGACCGCCGGATGGCCAGGATGGAAGCCCCTCTCGATGTTCCTGAAGCTAAGTTCAGCACCCTTGCCGGAGCATGGAAAGGAAAGCGTTTTAATTCGCCCAACGATGCCGTATTCAGCAGCACTGGAAATCTGTATATCACCGATCCTGCCTATGGCATGGAATTCGGATTTAAGGATTCCCTCCGTGAAATAGACTTCACAGGCGTCTTCCTGATCACTCCCGGGGGGGAGGTAAGCCTGCTGACCGACCAGCTCACCGCACCCAATGGGATTGGATTCTCACCGGATGAAAGCCGCTTATACGTGGCCAATTCGGGAGGCCCTTCGGGTTTCATCTGGATGGAATATGAGCTAAGGGAAGATGGACTACTCCAAAATGAAAAACTCTTCTACGATGCCCGACCCGCCTCTGACAGCCTCAGGGGAGCACCGGACGGACTGGCGGTGAGAAACGACGGAATTATCTTTGCTACGGGTCCCGGCGGAGTCTGGATCCTGACTCCCGGGGGAGAACACCTGGGCATCATAAAAACCGGCCAGGCCACTTCCAACTGCACCCTGGATGCAAAAAACCGCTATCTCTATATAACAGCAGATATGTACCTGCTGCGGATCAGGCTGCGTTAATCAGTCGACTCAGACTTCAGGCAGCACCCAGGGTTCCCGGTAGGTGGGTGTCAGATAGCTGTCTGCTTCCGCATCGTTGATAAACTTGCTCTTTTCTGCATCCCAGTATAATCTTCTGCCTGTCTTAAAGGCCACATTCCCCAGGTGACAGGTCCGGGCCACGCCTGCGGCAATCTCCACCGGACAGTTCAGCGGTGCACCGTTCTTTATGCCGTCGATAAAATTGGCCATATGGTTTGAGAGGCCCTTCCCATCTCCCTGGATCAGGTCGATTCTATCCAGGGTGGGCTGACCTCCTTTGGGTTCCGGAATTACCTCCCAGCCGCCGCGGTCCACCACCAGCGTACCCTCATTGCCCACAAAACCCACTCCGTGTGAACGGCCGTAATAACCTCCGTCAATCCCGATTCCATGGTCCCAGAGCATGGTGAAATCATCAAACTCGTAAATGGCCTGAAGGGTATCCGGAGTTTCACAGGCATCTTCCGGATAGGCAAACTTCCCCCCCATGGCCATGACCGACTTAGGGGCATACTTTTGCATACCGAAAAGTGCATAATCCACGATATGAACCCCCCAGTCGGTCATCATCCCCCCGGCATAGTCCCAGAACCAGCGAAAGGTAAAATGGAACCTGTTTTTATTAAAGGGCCGCCTGGAAGCAGGACCCAGCCAGAAATCATAATCCACTCCTTCCGGAACCGGCGAATCGGCTACCACGGGAACCGATTTCATCCAGCCCTGGTAGGACCAGGCACGTACGGTCCTGATTTTCCCCAACTGACCGGAGTGTACATATTTAATCGCATCCTGCCAGTGAGTATCACTGCGCTGCCACTGTCCGATCTGCACCACATTTCCATATTTTTGCACCGCCTTCTCCATGATATTGCACTCTTCAATGGTGTTGGCCAGTGGCTTTTCACAATAAATATCATAACCTTCCTGCGCTGCATATATAAAAGGTATGGTATGCCAGTGATCCGGGGTGCCTATAATAATGACATCCAGTCCCTTATGCTCCAGCAGATGACGAAAATCCTTATAAGCCCTGGGGGCCTTCCCCTGGATCTTCTCCACATCCTTTATCCGCTTATCAAGTACGTTCTGATCCACGTCACAAAGAGCAGCACACTCGGTATTGGGAAGGTTCAGGAAAGCTCTCAGATCGGAAAAGCCCATTCCATTGACCCCGATCACTCCGCAGACCAGTTTTTCATTGGCACCGAGTATTCCTCCCTTCAGGGTGGAAAAGGGGGAAGTCATTCCAATTAATGCAGTGGCAGCTGCAGATTTCCTGATAAATTCTCTTCTGTTGGTAGGCATAGGTAAAATCTTAAATGGTTTATAAGTTAGTTGCTTGTTTGCTGAATAAAACTAATGATTTATCTGTTAAGGGGAGCAAAAAGGGAGTTCCCCTGATTAAACTTCCGGTCCAGCAACAGGTCCACCACCTGCACTCCATTCATCATGGTTCCGTAAAGGCCATGGGAAAACTTGGGCTGATAAAGGTTCTTTATGGGAGTTTTCATGGGCAGCCGTTTGGGTCCGAACTGCGTGACCAGAGAGGCCATATCATACAGGCTTCCTGTTGGAGATCCCGAATACCTGGCATAGGTCGCCGGTGTGGCAATATCCTTCACCACCACATGCTTACTAAGATCGGGGATGAAGTACTTCTCAGCAATGCCGATAAAGAAGCCGGCCCATTTTTCCTTCTCCGCCTTGTACCTGGGATAATCGCTGTCCCTCCACTCCTTCCACTGTCCCAGGGCAAAGGGGGTACACCGGAGAGTAATCGTATTCTTTGCACCGGTGGTAAGCGAGGGACAGATAAGCGCCATATGGAAACATTCTTCAGAAAAAGCCTGATCCCCATTCAGATAAGCCTGGAACAACTTTTCGGCAGTGCCCAGTCCGGTCGATACCACGTTGTATGGATAATCCAGATCCAGGGTTTTCATATCGATCTTATCGTCCAGTCCCAGGGCCACATTGATGGAGGAGACCGACATTATGGTATTTTTCAGCTTGTCCACATAGGCATCCGGCAGATGTTGATCGCCCACCAGGGTGCGCATGGCCAGCATGGGATCAACAGTAGTAATAAGGGTTTCCGCCAGAATGGGTTCCTCCTCCCCTTTCACCCTGATCCCCCTGGCCACCCCGTTCTCTACCAGGATCTTTTCCACTTCTGCATTAAATAAGATTTCACCCCCGCGTTCCTGGAACAGCAAAGCCATCCTGGCCGGAAATTCATCGAAAAACCCGTAGGGCCTGAAACAGCGGGTCATGGACGAGAGCATGGCCCCTGTGGCCATGATGGCGGATGCCCGGTCCGAGGGAACCCCGGAAAAGGAGGTGAAAGTCTCCATCACCTCCCTTAGCTTCGGATTGGTAATCCCGAACTTATCAAGCAGTCCCGAATAGGTTCTGTTCAGATTTGCCACCACCTTGGGAGCCTGGAAAGGGATCTTTAGTTTATCCTTCAGGGTGGAATTGGCCTTTAATTTGCGAACCTGCCTGAACATATCCACCGAATAATCCATCAGCGCCCTGATCTTCCGGGCATCATCGGGAAAAAGTTCAACCAGGTAATTTTTAAAATTCTCCGCCCCGGCAGGAATCTTATACTCCTCTACCTGGTCGCCGCTTACCACCAGCCGGCGCATGAAATCACCCTTATACTGTTTCAGATCCAGGTCAATCTCCAGGTACTCCAGAATATCTATAATATCGGGAAAGAGCTGAGTGGTCTCAAAAACATAGCCTTCGCGTTCATAGGCCGTACTGTATCCGCCGGGGTAGCTGTTTTTCTCTACAATCAGGGTACGCTTGCCCTCCGTGTTTTTCTGCCACATCATCCCTGAAGACAGACCGCTCAATCCCGCTCCGATGATCACAAGATCGTATTCCTTAGCCCCGGAATAATTCGACCTTACACTGTCTCTTTTCAGTTGAATGCTGCTTTTCATGATACCGGGATTGGAAATTATACCTCTAATTTAGGATAAAGATTTATACCTTGCGTCGGTTTTCCGTAAGATTCATGAAGACCAGCAGCACAAAAATAACCGGAATCCTTCTGGCAGGTGGAAAGAGCCGGAGAATGGGTGTTGAAAAGGGCACCCTCGTTATTGGAGGCGCGCTTCTTTATCAGCACCCCCTGAAGGTGCTGGAAGGGCTCTGTGATGAGATCCTGATCAGCAGCTACAGCGATTCCATTTCCCGGGTTCCTCACAGGAAAGTCTGTGATGAAATCAAAGGAATTGGTCCCCTGGGGGGGATATTCAGCTGCCTGAAACAGTCATCTTCCGATCTGAACCTGGTGCTCTCCTACGACTTGCCCCTGGTCAATGAATCCCTGTTCCGGCTGCTTATCTCTGAAAGAGACCGCTATGATCTGGTGCTGCCGGCCATGCCCGGGAAACAAGCGGAGCCTCTCTGTGGCCTCTATCACAAAAATGTCCTGGAAGTAATCGGGCAGATGATCAGACAGAAGGATTATAAGGTAAACCATTTGCTGGACCGCTGCCCCAGCAGGGTGGTCCCGATCACCAGGGATATGAAATGCTGGCAAACCGATCTGTTCCTTAATATTAACAGCAAGGAGGATCTCCAGCGCCTGCCCCCAGGTTTTAAAACAGATTAAGATGAAGAGAGAGATCAATTCCATCTGATTGAAAGCGGCTGTGGCAGGCGGATTATGGGCCAGTTTTGAGATTATAGTGGGGAGTCTTCTGCACAATTTGCATCTGCCTTTTTCCGGCACCATCCTGGCTACCTTCTCGGTTATCTGGATGATCTCCTTTTTGCAGATCTGGAACGAAACCGGGCTCATCTGGAGGGCCGGGCTTATCTGTGGATTAATGAAATCTCTTTCCCCCAGTGCCGTGATCCTGGGCCCGATGACCGGAATCATGATGGAGGCCCTGGTCATGGAACTGCTCATTTATCTGCTGGGCAGAAATATGTTCGCTTATATCATGGCCGGAATTGCTGCTCTTCTAAGTACCATCATGCATAAACTGGCCAGCCTTTTTATTCTTTATGGAAACGACCTGGTAAATATTTATGTCAACCTGTTCCGCTTCATCCAAAAACAACTTGGCCTGGAAAATGCGGAATCCAGGGACCTGATTACCGGAATCATAGTCCTGTATATACTGCTGGGGGCAGCTGCTGCACTTGCTGGCAGCCTCCTGGGCAAAAGAGCCCTGCAAAAACAGAACGCGCCCGGCTCCGTTCCCAAAGCTTCAGATCCTTTTGTTTCGGCCGGGCAGGAAGCAGATCCAAACCAGGCTTTCCGGATCGTATTGTTGTTTATGCCTGTACTGATGATCCCTGGCCTCCTTTTACTGATCAACCGTTTTGGCCTTCAGCTTCAAGCCCTGGTTCCATCCGGACTATACCTGCTTTTCCTGCTCCTGTACTACAAACGTATCATTCACCGCCTTAAAAAACCCTTTTTCTGGAGTCAGTTGGTACTGATGACTTTGCTTGCAGGCCTCTTCTGTCATCCTCAGGATGGCAGTAACTTCATGATTCAAAACGGTTTTCTGGTAGGTCTGGAGATGAGCCTGCGTGCGGTACTGATCGTATCTGCATTTTCCGGGCTCTCTGTGGAAATCAGAAATCCAATGGTAACAGGCTACCTCCTGGGATTGGGATTCGGTAAAGCCTATGCAGCCCTGTCGTTGGCTTTCAACTCATTACCGGCCATGCTTGATCGCTCAGCCAGGCTCTCCAATTTCCTCAGGAAGCACTTCCAGGCATTTTCAGATATGCTTGTGGAGGCTGAAATGTGGATGAACTACTACCAGAAAGAGTTTCAGGACTAATTTATTTCAATTCTACATAGACTTATTATGCTGATTTATATGGTTTTATAATACATATATAAATTCACATATCTATGTTTTTAGATATATAAAAATTACTTTTACACTCTCAGATTTTTAACTTCATTTCATTAAAGGACCATTCGATGACTAGCCGAAGAGATTTTATAAGGATTTCTGGTTTGGGCATGGGAGGATTGGCCGTAAGTGCATAAAGTTTAGCTGTTTAAAAGAACTTGTCCTCTTCTCCGCCCCAAGGGACCGAACTCAGTATAAATACCGACCGGACGCCCACCATTTGCGAAATCTGCTTCTGGAAGTGCGCCGGGTGGGTCTATAAGAACCCGGAAGGAAAGATCTGGAAAGTGGTTGGAAATGAGGAGGATCAGCACAGCAACGGTCGCTTATGTCCCCGCGGAACAGGAGGCCCTGGCATGTACTATGACGAGGACCGCCTGAAAAGACCTCTGATCCGTACCGAAGAGAGGGGCAGGACGATCTTCCGGGAAGCTTCCTGGGACGAAGCATTTGATTACATAGCCGAAAAAATGAGAGCCATCGCAGAGGAACATGGCCCCGAATGCACCGCATTGCTGACCCACGGCTCAGGAGGAAAATACTTCGGAACCCTTTTGAAAGCTTTCGGATCCAACAACATTGCCGCTCCCTCTTATGCACAGTGCCGGGGTCCGCGTGAAGTGGCCTATCATATGACCTTCGGTGAAGGAGTGGGAAGTCCGGAGAGAATCGACATCCGGGATACCAAATGTCTGGTGCTGATCGGGGCTCACCTGGGTGAGAACATGCATAACGGACAGGTTCAGGAAATGTCCGATGCCATCAACAAAGGTGCGTCCATTATTACGGTGGATCCCCGTTACAGCATTGCTGCCAGCAAATCCAAATACTAGCTGCCCATCAAACCGGCCACCGACCTGGCCCTCCTGCTGGCCTGGATCCTGGGGACAACGAGGCGGATTCTATAATCCGGAAACCGTCACCATTCCCGACTGGCCCCATCCGCCATTCCCGACTCCAAAAAGAACCTGGAGAGATGCCTATCCCGGGAAATACAACCTGGCCTATGAGACCATTGCTTCGGGGATTTGCGATGCCACCATCCCGGATGTGAACAGGGGCTGCAACTTCAAAGGATGGATCGTGAACGGTACGAATCTGATCAAAACCATTCCCGATACGCCTAAATTGCTAGAGGCCATACAGGCGCTGGAACTGCTGGTCGTGATCGATACCATGCCCATGGCCATAACCGGTTGGGCCGATGTGGTACTCCCCGAATATACCTACCTGGAGCGTTATGATACGATCCGCGATTCCCCTCACCGCAAGCCGGCCATCGCTCTGCGAATGCCTGCTGCCGATCCTCTCTACAATACCAAACCAGCCTACTGGATGGCGAAAGAGTTGGCCAAACGCCTGGGGCTGGAAGATTATTTCAGCTGGAATTCCATCAAAGAGATGCTCGACTGGCAGCTCAAACAGGCAGGCTCCTCCCTGGAGGAGATGAAGCGCATCGGGGTGAAAACCTTCGAACGCTCTTACGATGATCTCTACAATGATCCGGACCAGGAGGTGGAGTTCAATACCAATACCGGAAAAATAGAACTCTACAGTACGGAACTGGCTGCCGAGGGATTTGACCCCCTGCCGGTTTATACTCCTCACGAAGAGCCCCCGCCAGGATATTACCGCCTTAATTACGGACGGGCACCCATGCATACCTTTGGACGGACCGCCAATAATGCGCTCTTAAAAGACCAGATGGATGAGAATACGGCCTGGATCAATCCGAAGGTGGCCGGTGAATGGGGAATTGAAAACGGACAGTATATCTGGCTGGAGAATCAGGACGGGGTACGCTCCTCCTTTCCCATCCGGGCACGTGTTACCGAGCGAACCCGCTGGGACAGTGTTTACATGGTACATGGATTCGGGCATACCAATGATAAACTCTCCAGGGCTTATGGCAGGGGGGCCAGTGATTCGGAGCTGATTACCCGGGTTCATCTGGATCCCATTATGGGAGGGACGGGAATGAGGGGCAATTTTGTCACCTTCAGGTTTGAACCCAAAGAAGAGGAGGCTGCATCATGAGATACGCCATGGCCATAGATACGAAGAAGTGTGTAGGCTGCAGCGACTGCGTGGTTGCCTGTCAGACCGAAAACAAGGTACGTATCGGGTATTGCCGCGACTGGGTGGTGGAAGTCACAGACGGAACCTACCCCCGGCTGGAGATAGAGATCCGGTCTGAACGCTGCAACCAGTGCGACAATGCACCCTGTGTACGCTGCTGCCCCACCGGTGCCAGTCACTATGCCGATGGAGGCATTGTTCTGGTCACTCCCAACAAGTGCATCGGATGCGGGGCCTGCATTACCTCCTGTCCTTACGATGCCCGTTATCCGCATCTCGATGGTTATGTGGATAAGTGCATTTTGTATTCACAGGGTTAAAAAGGGACTGGAACCGGCCTGTGTTGCCGCATGTCCCACCAAATGCATGTATTTTGGAGACCTGGACGATTCCAGGAGTTCCGTTTCAGAGATCCTGAAAGTCCGAAAATATAAAACCCTGATCCCTGAAGCAGGGACCGATCCCCAGTTGTATTTCCTTATCTAACAGAACCATGAGAGAAGAGATTATTGTCAGCGGACGCAACAACTACCTGATTGATCCCCAGCTGCATATCTGGCACTGGCAGATTCCCCTCTATCTTTTTCTGGGCGGACTGGCCGCAGGGATCCTCTTTTTTGCTGCCTTTTTCACCCTGATGGGAAAGGAAAACAAGTATCGTGCCGCTGTAAAAATTGCACCGCATATCGTACCCTGGGTATTGATCGCGGGGCTGCTGGCTCTGCTTCTTGACCTGAAACATCAGCTCTATTTCTGGAGATTGTACACCACCATTCGCCTGGAATCGCCCATGTCCTGGGGCGCGTGGGTTCTTATGCTGGTCACCCCATTGTCCTTTATCTGGTCGGCCATCCATATCAGGGAGGTCTTTCCCAAATGGGATTGGAAGTATGAAATCATAAAGAATCTGGAGTCCTTTTTTCTTAAACAGAAAATAGCTATCGCCTGGGTCATGGCGATAAGTTCCATCATTCTCGGGGTGTATACGGGGATCCTTTTTTCGGCATTGATTCTCCTCGCAGCAAGCTGCGAGGAATCATCTATTAATTGTTTATTTTAAATGTGCTCGCTTACCCCGCAGCAGAGCTACGGGGAATGCGCTCGCGTAATTCAACGCCAGACCTCTCTGGAACACTTCGATTCTTGGTCCTCTGTTCCTGGCTTCAGGCCTTTCAGCAGGTGCGGCCGTGATTATGCTGTTTTCACAGAAACATAAGGAAAGGAACATGTTTTCCAGGATCGATATCGGTATTATTGTGGTGGAGCTCTTCCTGATTATCCATATGTTCATGGGCTTCCTGGCCAGCACCCAGGTACAGATCGAAGCAGCAAAACTTTTCCTGGGAGGGCCCTGGACAGCCCCCTTCTGGAT
Organism: Bacteroidales bacterium; assembly: GCA_029210725.1. Taxonomy (NCBI): domain Bacteria; kingdom Pseudomonadati; phylum Bacteroidota; class Bacteroidia; order Bacteroidales; species Bacteroidales bacterium. Next base: position 80,933 of record JARGFM010000006.1, read on the forward strand.
CTTTGTGGTGATCCTTGGAATGATTGTCCCGGTCATCCTGGAGGTTTTGGAACTGAAAAAATTTAAAATTCCTGTGGTGATCCCGGCTACTCTTGTTCTTTTCGGAAGCCTGATGCTGCGTTTTATCATTTCCTTTGCCGGCCAGGAAAGCAGGTGGCTCTATTAAATAACTTAATAAACTATCCATAATGAGTGAATCAAATAAACCAAAGACAAAAAGCCGGTACATCAATCCCTACCTGGGGGGGTGTGTTGCTGGGCCTGGTACTGATCGCTGCCAACTTTGTTTCGGGCAGGGGCCTGGGTGCCAGTGGCGCTGCCAAAAGCGCTATCGTGGCCTCCGTCAATACGCTGGCACCCGGGCATGCTGAAAATGCAAAGTTCTACCAGGAATACAACGCTTCGCACACCGAAGGACCCATGAAATCGTGGCTGGTATTTCAGATGCTTGGGGTCATTGTGGGAGCCTTTCTCTCAGGGGCTGTTTTTAACCGCCTGAAATTCAAAGTGGAACACTCCCCCGGGATCACCTCAAAACGCCGCATCGTTTTTGCCGTCCTTGGAGGGATCCTATTTGGGTTTGGATCGCAACTGGGTCGTGGATGCACCAGTGGCTCGGCATTAAGCGGCATGGGCATGCTTTCCCTGGGAGGCTTTATTTCTATGGCATTCATTTTTGGAACCGCTTTTGCCCTGGCCTGGTTCTTCAGGAAAAACTGGATTTAACCCATTTTATTTCACAATCATGGGACCTTTAATTATTAATGATATCATCTCTCAAAACACCAACTTCTTTCTGGCCTTCCTCATAGGAACAGGTTTCGGTTTTATCCTGGAAAGCAGTGGTTTCTCCTCCAGCCGGAAACTGGCCGGAGTGTTTTACGGTTACGATACGGTTGTACTTAAGGTATTTTTTACTGCGGCTATCGTGGCCATGCTGGGATAGCTGTTTATGAGCCTGTTTAACTGGATCGACCTGGATATGGTCTATATCAATCCCACCTACCTCTGGTCGACTATCATTGGCGGCGCCATCATGGGCGCTGGTTTCATCACCGGAGGTTTTTGTCCGGGCACCAGCTTTTGTGCTGCTTCCATCGGGAAAATCGATGCCCTGTTCTTTATTGGCGGATTATTCCTTGGAATACTCATTTTTGCTGAGGCCTATCCCCTGCTGGAACCCTTCTACAAAGGTTCCTTCAAAGGAAGCCCCACCCTTCCCCAGGCACTTGGATTGAAAGACAGGGTGGTTGTGCTGGGGATTATCATTGTAGCCCTGGGCATGTTCTGGGTGGGGGAATGGGCCGAAAAAAAGTTCTCCCGGGAGGAATATTAGCAAGTGTATCAATTTGCCTGCAAACAAAAGCAGGAATGATTCGTTTTAAGAACTATAGTGTATCATAAAGAAAAACCAGCATCATGAAACCAAGAATATTTTTAGCCCTGATTATCGTCCCCCTGGGCCTGATCCTGGCCGCCGTTCCGGCCAATACCACACATCCGTATAAACTCTCTCCCCAGGATATGCTGGAGTATTTAAACAGCGGGATGCAGTATTTCTCGCCCGATGAAGTGGCACACATGCTGGTCAGCAAAGACCCTTCGCTGGTTCTGATCGATGTCAGAAGTGAAGATGAGTACGATAAATTCCACCTCCCCGGCGCCATCAATATCCCGCTTGCCTCGCTGCTGGAAGATCAATGGAAGGATTACCTCCACCAGGACCTTCGTTACAATGTGTTTTACTCCAACGGAACGGTCAATTCCAACCAGGCCTGGATGCTCACACGGCAACTGGGTTACCAGAATAACTACGTGTTGCAGGGTGGCCTGAATTACTGGGTGGAAACGATTATGAATCCCACTCCGCCCTCATCCACCAGCCCCGACGAGGAGATTGCCAGGTACGATTTCCGAAAAGGTGCCAGCCAGGCACTCGGCGGAGGAGCCCTTGTGGAAAGCAGCAGTCAGCCGGCCCCTGATCTTCCAAAGATTGCCCCCCGTCCCGCGAAGAAACGGGTGGAGGGAGGATGCTAAAACAAACCCTGTAAAGAATTTTTCTGGCTATCCGGACCAGCCTTCGCGGTCCAGGTTGCGGTAATTAATTGCTTCCGATAAGTGGGAACTTAGAATATTTACGGAACCCTCCAGATCGGCAATAGTGCGTGCCACTTTCAATATCCGGTCATAAGCCCTTGCGGAGAGACCAAGCTGTTCCATGGCCAGCCTCATCATCCAGGCCCCGGACTTATCCAAGGAGCAATGCCGGTTTCGGAGGGCAGGCCCCATCCGGGCATTGCTCCGTACATGAACGGATCCTTTAAACCTTTTAAACTGAATTTCCCGCGCCCGGATTACCGCTTCCCTCATAGCTGCGCTGCCCTTTGAAGGCTCCTTTTCAGATAACTGACCGAAAGGAACCGGAACCACCTCCAGGTGTATATCGATACGGTCCAGCAAGGGACCCGATATCCTCGAAAGATATTGCTTGATCACACCCGGACCGCAGCTGCACTCTCTTGCAGGATGGTTGTAATTGCCGCAGGGACATGGATTCATGGCAGCTATCAGCATGAAATCCGAAGGGTAGCTTACCCGGTATGCGGCCCTGCTAATATGAATCTCCCGGTCTTCCAATGGTTGACGCATCACCTCCAGAACCGCTCTTTTGTATTCGGGAAGCTCATCCAGAAACAGAACACCATTATGAGCCAGGGAGATCTCCCCAGGCTGAGGAGAACTCCCACCCCCGATCATGGCAATATTGGAAATGGAGTGGTGTGGCGTCCTGAAGGGCCTGGTGCTGATCAGCCCGTTTTCCTTACTTACCCTGCCGGCTACAGAATAGATCCGGGTGGTTTGCAGGGATTCCTCCAGGGTCATGGGCGGCAGAATTCCGGGAAGTCTCTGGGCCATCATGCTCTTCCCCGATCCTGGTGGACCGATAAGAATCAGGTTATGTGATCCTGCCGCAGCAATAAGCAGGGCCCGTTTGATCGCAGCCTGGCCCTTAACCTCTGAGAAATCAGACTCGCAGGGAAGGGGCCCTTTCACCGGAGCTGTTTTATTATTGCCGGGGCTTGACTTCAGAGCTTTCCCGTTCAAAAAAGAAACCACGGCGCTCAGGGTCGAAACAGCCACCACCTCAACTCCATCTACCACCAGGGCTTCTGCTTCATTTGCCAGAGGAACAATGACGCCTTTGAATTGCTCCTCCCTGGCCAGCAATACCATGGGGAGGACTCCTTTTACAGCTACCACACCACCATCCAGAGATAATTCACCAAGGATCAGGTAATCGGCCAGACGGCTGTCGCTTACCTGCCGGCTTGCGGCCAGGATCCCGATGGCAATAGGCAGATCAAAGTGGCTCCCTTCCTTCCGCATACCGGCAGGCGCCAGGTTGATGACCACCCTGTAGCGGGGCCATTCAAATCCATTATTGCCCAGGGCCGATTCGATACGCTGCTGGCTCTCCCGGATGGCATGATCGGCCAGTCCCACAATAAAAAACCTGATCCCCTGCGTAATATGAACCTCGATGGAGATTTTCAGCGCACTGATTCCATGCACCGAACTGCTGAATGTCTTGATAAGCATACGAAGCTGTTTGCATTACTGGTTAATGAGCCCACGGTAAAGCTCATCTACCTTCAGCAGGAAATTATTTTGCACAAAAATTCACCTCCAAAAAAAATGAATCTTACTATTACTAACTCCGGTAACACGGACCCTATACGCTGTGGCAAGTTCCTATTACAAGGAAGATGACGATATCTCCGGTAAAACCCAAGAATGTCGGGGGCTAGAGGAAAAAGTGCGGGAGTTACCTCTTCTTTGCATCTGTTTACCTCTGCTTTGCTGCTGCATCCCTTTCCACCATCATGGAAGCCTAAGGTCAGCACGGAACAGGAAATTTATCTTAAGCACTTACAATGCTGGTATTCATGCAGTTAATTCCTCTGTCATAGTTATTTTACTGTCTTTTTAGTTAATCTACTGCATTTATAGTTGCTTTACGTAAAAACAAGTTGTATATTTGCAGGGTACAACAATTTTACTATGACCAGAAGACTTACAAAGGCGGAAGAGGAGATTATGCTGATCCTGTGGAAACTCGGAGAATCCACCATCAGGGAGGTCATAAGCCAACTGGAGGAACCCAATACTCCGTATACCACCGTTTCGACGGTGGTACGTGTTCTGGAGAAAAAAAAGTTTGTAGGTCATAAAGCCGTGGGGACCACCTACCTTTACTACCCGCTGGTACAAAAAAAAGAGTATCTCAGGGCTTATTTATCGGGGATTGTATCAGACTATTTCGATGGTTCCTTTTCAAGGATGGCAGCCTTTTTCGCCAGGGAAAATGACCTGGATATGGGAGATCTGCATGAACTGATCTCAGAAATTGAAACTGAACTTAAAAATTCCGGCAATCATGAATGATCCTTTTATCTACCTGCTCAAAGTATCGGCCGGAATTGCCATCATATTCCTGCCCTACTATTTCCTTTTCCGCAACGACCCCAACCTGCATATCAAGCGTTTTTACCTGCTTGCAGGAATAGCTGCCGCATGGATCTTTCCATTTATCACTTTCCGTAAGGTAAGCCTGGCAGTCGACCTGACTCCTACTGTTTTCATTGATCTGGATACACCAGGTGCCCGGGCAGTGCAATTCGAAAATGCCGGGGCATCAGCCGGACTGAGCATCAACTGGCTGCAGGTGATCATTTTTATTTATCTGGCCGGTCTTAGCATCATGTTCCTGAAAAATCTGTTCATCATATTAAAATGGAACTTCACCTGGCTCCGCATGCACGACGACCAGGGTGTGGCCTATATTAAAAATGACCAGGTATTTACCCTGTTTAACAGGATCTTTGTTCCTGCATCCCTGAGGGAAGAGGAAAATCTTGATAACGTACTCCTCCATGAAAAAGCACATATTCAGCAGCTCCACTTCATCGACCTGATGCTGATGGAGCTTACCCTGCTGCTTACATGGTTCAATCCCTTCTCATGGCTTATTTCCAGGATGATTAAAGAAAATCACGAGCATCTGGCCGACAGGCAGGTCCTTTCGGCCGGTATTAATCCCGCTCGTTACAAAGCACAGCTTATGAACCACACCCTGGGGGTGAATGTGTTCCGGCTGGGCGCTCCGTTTAATCATTCCTTAACACTTAAAAGATTTAAAATGATGAAAAAGCCAAAAAAATCGCCCCTGGGACTCATTAAAATTGCCCTTTTGATACCCGTGATATTGATCACCCTGGGTCTCACCACCGGCATGACTCCCCAACAAAAAACTGTAAAGGGCAAGGTAGTCATTGCCGATACCGGAGAGCCGGCCATGGGTGCCTCTGTTGTGATCCGTAATAGCACCGTCGGTTGCGTAGTGGATAAAGACGGGTCCTTTATGCTGAGCGTAGAGGGAGACCCGGAACTGGTGATCTCTTTTGTTGGGTACAGTTCCCTGGTTGTAAAGGCCTCCGAAATAGGGAAGAAGCCCCTGAAACTTGAAGTAGAAACCTATACCCTGGACCTGGAGACGGTGACTATGGAAGTGAAGGGGAAGTCTTCCGGAACCTTCACCATTAAACAAAAGGACGGATCGGATGCTCAGCCTGTCTTTGTGGTGGATGGAAAAGTGGTAAAAGAGATTGATAAGCTGGATCCCGAATCCATTGATAATATTTCAGTCTTCAAGGACCCCGACAGTGAAATGGTGAAAAAATACAAGGCCAAAGACGGGGTGGTCATGATCACCACAAAGAAAACAGCGGAGGTCTCGGGAAAAGATGAAATGGAATCCATCGAGATAAACGGAGAGGTATTCTACGTGGTGGAAGACATGCCCAAGTATCCCGGGGGCCTGGGTGCTCTGAAAGCCTATATCTATTCCAACCTGGAATACCCGGAAAAGGTAAAAGAGCAGGGGATTGGAGGTGAGGTAATCGTTCGCTTCTTAATCAACGAAGAGGGTAAAGCTGTGAAGGGTGAGGTCCTCAGAAGCAGCTATGCAGAATTGGATGCTCCGGCCCTGAAGGTGATCAGCGAAATGCCTGACTGGACACCCGGCAAGCAAAGAGGGAAAGCCGTGAAAGTATGGTATGTTATGTCCATCCCGTTCGACGGCAGTGCAAAATAATCCTGGATAAATAAGCCGATCCAAGAAGAAGGGGGGATCGTCCGGTACGGGCGGTCCCTTTTACCTGGCTGTCCTAAAACACTCCCTGCTCGATCAGAAGGACCAGGATATGCAGGACCTTAATGTGGACTTCCTGGATCCGGTCGGAATTCTTCCGTCCCTTTACCCGGATCTCCTGATCTGCCAGGCCTGCAAGCAGCCCTCCCGTCTTGCCGGTCAGCCCGATAACCCTCATTCCTTTTCCCCTGGCGGCTTCAACAGCCTTGATGATGTTCATGGAATTGCCGCTGGTGCTGATGGCCAGGAGGATATCACCCTGCCGACCTATTCCCTCCACATATCTCGAAAAGATCTCATCAAAACTGTAATCATTGGCTGTGCAGGTGATATGCGAGGGGTCGGAGATGCTGATTGCAGGAAGGGCCGGACGCTTCTCCCGGAAGACCCCTGAGAGTTCTTCGGCAAAGTGCATGGCATCGGTCATGGAACCCCCGTTGCCACAGGAGATGATCTTTCCACCCTCCTGAATGGCATTCACCATCATGGCTGCAGCCTGTTCAACGGCCTCCAGGTTTCCGGCTTCGCTAATAAACTCTTTCAGCACTTCTTGTGCTTCATTCAGGTTTTCCAGGATCAGGGTTTTCATATTCCCAAAAGTAAAAAACAGTTTCGACTTTTTTGGCTTTCGTCCTTCTGGACTTTATCGTTAACTTTACAGGCTAAATTTAAAGATATGGGAATACCCAGGTTTATAAAACTTCCCGGACATAAACACTTTAATTACACTCCCAGGTACTGGGACCCGGAGAAGGAGGCCAGAGAGGAACGGATCAGGCAGATTAAACAGGAGATGGGAATCGAAGTACCTGCAGATCCCAACCGTACAACCATCAGGCGGGGATCTTTCCGTACAGCGGGCAAGCAGAAGAAAGTTAAGGCCAACCGCAGTTCGAACATCAGGCTCCTGGTAATCCTGGCCATACTCCTGTTTCTTGCGTATTTATTATTCTACAGGTAGATGTCAGAGGTGATTCAGGTGTTGAGTGATGCGGTTGCCAACCAGATCGCAGCGGGAGAGGTGATTCAGCGGCCGGCTTCGGTGGTGAAAGAGTTGATGGAAAATTCCGTGGATGCAGGGGCAAGCAGTATCAGGGTAATTATTAAGGATGCCGGTAAGACTCTGATCCAGGTGCTGGATAATGGGACCGGGATGTCGGAGCTTGATGCCGAACGCTGTTTTGAGCGACATGCCACTTCCAAGATTTCCTGTGCCGAGGATCTATACACCATCCGGACCTGTGGTTTCAGGGGGGAGGCCCTGGCTTCCATGGCTGCAGTAGCCGAGGTGAGCCTGAAAACCCGTATGAGTAGTGATGAACTGGGTACACAGATTCGCATAGCAGGATCGAAACTTGAATCGAAGGAAGCCATCCAGGCTCCGGCAGGGTCTAATTTTCAGATCAGGAACCTCTTTTATAATGTCCCGGCCCGGAGGAAATTCCTGAAGAGCGATCAAACAGAATTGCGCCATATTATCAATGAGTTCAATCATGTGGCTCTGACACACCCGGAGATTTCATTTTCATTAACACACAACCAGTCGGAGATTTTCCGGCTTCCTGATTCCAACCTGAGGCAAAGAATCGCCGGCATATTTGGAAAATCAACAAACAACCACCTGATTCCCCTGGAATCGGAAACCTCCCTGATCACCATCACCGGCTTTATAGGCCTGCCTGAACACGCCAGGAGAACTTACGGGGAACAGTTCTTTTTTGTCAATAACAGGTATATCCGACATCCCTACTTTCACAAGGCGGTTATGAACGGATATGAGCAGATCCTGGCTGCCGATCATATTCCCTCCTACTTCATCTATTTCACCATCGATCCGGCTCATATTGATGTGAACATCCACCCCTCAAAAACAGAGGTCAAATTCGAAGATGAACGCTCCATCTGGATGATACTTCTGGCTTCAGTGAAAAAAGCCATTGGGAAAAACAATTTGTCGCCCTCCCTGGATTTCGGTATCGAAGGGGTCATCGATATTCCGGTACTCTCCAGGGACACAGAAATCCGGCAACCCTCCATTAATACCAATCCGGGCTATAATCCCTTTGCTGATGAAAAAAGCTATGAACGCGGTAAACGCTCAGCTCCATACCTAAATGAACGTTTTGAGGGATGGAACCGGCTTTTTGAACCGGCTGCGAACAATCAGGGGAGTAAGCAGAAAAACCTTCAGATAAAAAACAAATATATCCTCTCTCCTGTCAAATCAGGTCTGATGCTGATTGATCAGCGCAGGGCCCACGAAAGAATACTTTACGAACGGCTGCTGCAAGCCCTGGTACAACAAAAGCCATTGGTGCAAAAATCGCTGTTCCCGGAAACCATTACCCTGAATCCGGCAGACTACCAGGTATGCCTGGAAATGATGGAGAGCATGGAGGCGCTGGGTTTTGATATCCGGGACCTGGGCAATCAGAGTATCGTGGTTCACGGCTTGCCCTCGGAAATACAACCCACAGCTGCCACCGACACCATTGAGTTGATGATTGAACAGTTCAAAAGTATGCAGGGCCTGAATAAAACGCAGCACGCAGAACGCGTATCCCGGGCTGCTGCAAAAGCATCGGCTATTCAATATGGAAAGCAGCTTAACGATATGGAAATGCAGGAACTGATCGACCAGTTGTTTGCCTGTTCCAACCCGAACTATTCACCTTCCGGTTCCCTGATTGTTAAAATCATTGAACTGGAAGAACTGGATTCTCATTTTAAAGAATAGACATTATGAATGGATTTTATAGCGGAAGAATGAGTAATACACCCCCGGTTACCAAAAACCTGATCATTATTAATGTAGTCATGCTGTTGGGAACCATGCTTTTTCAGAGTACGGTCAATGTAAACCTGAATGCGGTTCTGGGTATGTTTTACATTCAGTCGCCCTACTTCGGACCCTGGCAGATCGTCACCCATATGTTTATGCATGGAGGCCTGGGCCATATCTTTTTTAATATGTATGCCCTTTGGATCTTCGGAAAAACCCTGGAGAGCGTATGGGGCAGCAAACGCTTCCTGATCTATTATCTGGCAACGGGACTGGGGGCCGCCTTTTTTCATCAACTGGTCAATTATATCCAGTTTGCCCCCGATATTGCAGCTCTGAAAGATGCCTACTCGGCAGACCGCATTAACCACGCGCTGCTGAATGAGATATTACAGCCAGGTAATCCCTTTTATCAGATCGGCCGGGAACTGATCAGGCCAACGGTTGGAGCCTCAGGTGCCGTTTATGGCGTTTTGCTCGCCTTTGGGATGCTGTTCCCCAATACCCCCCTCTTTATTATGTTCATTCCGATACCCATCAAGGCCAAATGGCTGGTGATCGGATTCGGAGCTCTCGAACTATTTCTGGGGATCACCCAGAGCGGAGGAAATATCGCACACTTCGCTCACCTGGGTGGTATGATTTTTGGGTTCTTCTTAATCAGATACTGGAATAAGTTTACAAATAATTTCTACTAACTTCGTGATTAAATGAGCATTATTGACGAAATAAAAGATTCGTTCCGAAAAGGATCCACCCTGAGCAAGCTGATCTATCTCAATCTGGGGCTCTTTCTGGCAGTACAAATTGTCAGGATTGTACTTTTTTTGTCAAATGCTTATGAACTCTTTCCCGCTTTTCTGAACTACCTGGCCGTTCCTGCCAATCTGGAAGTACTTGCACACCGTCCATGGACCCTCGTTACCTACATGTTTCTGCATGTGGATTTTATTCATATTCTCTTTAACCTCTTGTGGTTATACTGGTTCGGCACCATCTTTATGCAGGAGCTCGGACTTAAGAAATTACTCAGCACCTACTTGCTGGGCGGACTGGCCGGAGGAATACTGTATGTGGTCTTCTATAATCTTTTCCCGGTCTTCGAGAGCGTAAGAGATGAATCCATCGCCCTGGGGGCTTCCGCTTCTGTGATGGCCGTGGTTGTTGCCACTGCCACCTACCAGCCTGAGCGCCGAATGCATCTTATACTGATTGGACCGGTAAAAATTATATACATCGCCCTGTTCATGTTTATTTTTACCTCCCTGGTTGACTTTTCAGTGAATACCGGAGGAAAGATTGCACATATTGGGGGCGCTTTAGCAGGATTCCTGTTTGCACATTATTACCGGAGAGGGAAGGACCTTACCAGGGGATTTGACCGGAGCATGGACAGAGTGGCCACCTGGTTTAAACCGGGCAGGGATAACCTGAAAGTCACTTATAAGCGTAGCGCTGATCAGAAGCCTCCGGCAGACGATCTTCTTTATAATAAACAAAAGGTGGAAGAGCAGAAAGAGATCGATAAGATCCTGGACAAGATCTCCAAGGCCGGGTACGACAGTCTCTCATCCAGAGAAAAAGAATTGCTCTTTAAAATGAGTGATAAGAAAAAGTCGTGAGTAAGTTTACTGACAAAGTCATTGTGATCCTGAATATCCTGGCTGCCATGGCCATGTTGCTGGCTTATCTGGCTCCTCTGGTAAACCCGGCCAGAGTGATGTTCCCCGCTCTCTTCGGACTGGCCTATCCCTATCTCCTGATCGTGCACCTGGCCTTTCTCTGTTTCTGGCTGATCAGGCTGAAAAGAGAGATTTTTATCTCAGTCGTAGTTATTTTTTTGGGATGGAACCACTTAAATAATCTTATTCCTCTTCATATAAGATCTTCTGAGATTCCTGTAAATGCTGATCAGGACCGGTTCTTCAAGGTTCTTTCCTACAACGTGCGGGGATTTGATATTTATCAATGGAGCAAAGATCCTGAAGCAAAGAAGGAGATTTTTGAATTTCTGCAGAAACAGGAAGCTCAGCTGGTTTGTTTCCAGGAATATTATACCTCATCAGAACCAGGACAGAGGGATAAGGATATTTCCGGACAGCTCAGTTCTCTTCCAAATCACGCCGTATACTATACGGGCGATCCTGCCAACAGGAAGGGATTCGGGATTGCTACTTACAGCAGCTATCCGATCATTAAGAAAAGCCGGATCCCGTTTTCCTCCTCCTTTAATGCAGCCATGTATACCGATATCCTGGTCCATTCGGATACCATCCGGGTCTTCAATATTCATTTACAGTCTATCAATTTCCAGCAGGATAACTATGCCTTTTTGGATACTGCCCGGCTTAAATACAACAATGAGCAGATGAACGAAATCCGCGCCATTGGTTCACGTTTAAAAACAGCATTCTCCATGCGGGCCGAACAGGCCCAGGTGATATCCAGCTATATCAGAGATTCCCCGCACCCGGTTATAGTCCTGGGTGATTTTAATGATACCCCCCAATCCTACGCCTACAGGAAGATCAGGAAAGGTCTGAACGATGCCTTCAGAAAATCGGGGCGTGGCTTTGGAAATACCTATTCGGGAGAACTCCCCTCTTTTCGAATCGACTACATCATGTATGGGCCTTCTTTTCTATCCTCCGATTTCAAAAGGATCAAGACCGACCATTCCGATCACTACCCCATCTCCACCCTGCTCTTTATGCAGGATGAATTGATCCCCTGATCACCTGAGGAAAATCGGACTGGAAAAAATGGTAAAGGAGAAACCTGGGTAAATCTATCACCCGGCCCGGGTACTGGTCCATGATCGCTCCATCGGAAGTGCAGATGGCATCGCTGTTCTCCTGTTTAAGTACCTGATCCGGTGAAGGTACTGTATGAGCATCTCCTTCAATTCCCATCTTCATCATCTCCATACAAAGCTCTGCGGACAGCCGTCCGCTATGAGATACCGGTTCGTCCAGGTAATGAATATAGGTGGCATCAGGCCACATTTTCAGCACTTCAAGCATCATGGATACCGATCTGGAAAACACGGATTTATTAATAATCCTGCCATGCATCTCCCCTGCATCCCGCAAGATTCCGTCATTGCTTAAAAACAATGGTCTGCCCAGCAGGTAGTTATTTATGGTGAAGAGGACATTGTAGGTATCTATCAGGACAAGATCCCCTTTTTTCACTATTCCCAATTTATTGCGTCGAAGCACGGCCTGTTCGGCTGGAACCACTCCCCTGTAAAGAATCTGACGCATATCGCGGGGCAACATGAATTTGTCGCCCACCAGTTTTAATGCACTTTTCTGCGGATATGCTTTTGAAAGGAGCCACAAATACTCCTCCGCTGCCTGAAATAGAAAATCCGGGAAGGTGCTGCTCATCATTCAAAATTACGATAAAACAGGTCATAAAGCTGATTAACAAGCGTATAGAGTTATTAACAAATCTTATAAGGCACAAATTCAGGGTTATAGGATTTTACTTATCTTTAATCATGAAGAACTAATACGCAATCATCATGAAGAACCTGATCGGAATTATTTTACTGGGATTGATGGTATCCTCCTGCAATTTATTTCAAAAACCATCCATGACTCAAGAACAGATTGATGAAATGCTTGCCGAAAATGAAGCGCTTAAAGCCCAGGCCAAAAGCAGCAAAGACCTGGCAGACCAACTTGCTCTTGCCAGAATGCAGGCAGATGAGGCCATGCTTAAACTGGCTGACTGTGAAGGAGGAAATTCGAAAGTTCATATCATCGTCGGTGCCTTCAAGACCTCTTCATACGCAGATGACTACGCAGTAAAAATGAAAGACCAGGGGTATGCGGGCCGAATTATTGCCGGCCCCTATAGTTTCAACCTGGTCACCTCCGGATCCTATAATTCGGTAAAAGCTGCTCTCCAGGATCTGAAGCCCGTTCGCGATAATGTGATCGAAACTGCCTGGATCTATATCGAATAAGCAAGCTTCGGAAAAGCTACAGTCGCCTCAGATTCCACTCAGGAATTAAGAGCCGCTCATAATAAAGAGGGGCTGAAATTCAAAACTTTTGAAGTGAGGTCTTAAACGATCTGTATTGTAATGCTTTTTCACATCCACCAGTTTCTTCGTGCTGGTTACCACATCGATGGGAGCGTTGTCGTAACGGCCATTTCTCAGGACAACCAGCCTTCCGTGAATTCCTTTTAATATCAGATCCAGTGCAAGATTTCCATACGCCATGGGAACAATGGAGTCTATCGCATCCGGATCCCCCCCGCGAACCAGGTAACCCAGGTGCTGGTTGATGATACTGATAGTTAGCCCATGATTAAATTTCGCCGACTTTTGTTTAATCAAATCGGCGACCGTGTTGCCAATTCCGCCCAGCTTTGCATGACCATAGGCATCTTTCTCCCCATTTTTAAACATCATCGTTTCCATCCCCTGGAAAGTGGCCCCCTCTGAAACAAGTACCACGGAATAGTTGCTGGGATTCTGAAAACGGTCCTCCACCAAAAGCTCGGTCAGGTGCTCGATATCAAACTGGTATTCGGGTATAACACAGCGATTTGCGGCACCTGCCATCGTCGGGATCATGGCCGTAAAACCGGCATACCTTCCAAATACCTCCAGGACCAGTATCCGTTCATGTGAACCGGCCGAGGTTCGTAAGGTATTGGTCATATTAATGGTGCGGGTAACGCAGGTGCTGAAGCCGATGCAATAGTCGGTGCCCGGAACATCATTATCCATGGTCTTGGGTATGGCAATGACCTTAAAGCCCTCTTTGTATAGGCGAACCCCGTAACTCAGCGTGTCATCGCCACCAATGGGTATCAGATAGTCAATGCCCAGATAGTCGAGGTTCTTCAGTACTTCCGGAGTCAGATCGTTGCTCTCTTTCTTATATTTATCCTTCAGATGAGAAGGCACTGACTCAAACTTTATCCTGCTGGGATTTACTCTGGATGTATGTAGAAAGGTACCACCGGTCCGACCTGCCTTGTTCACAATCTGCTCGGTCAGAACCATAAAGTGTTCACTGTTATCCGCATTCTTATCCCGGATGATCTCTGTAATGCCCGACCAGCCTTTTCGAAGTCCGATAACCTGGTATCCCTCCCGGAGGGCACGAATAGTAACCGCGCGAATAGCCGGATTTAAACCCGGTACATCACCACCCCCGGTTAGTATTCCAATGGTTCCTTTTTTCCTGTTCCCCTGCGCCATGATTTTTCTTTTAAAATTAAAAGATTAATTGATATAAATCAACGACACCGGCAGTGGGTACTACATATCCCAGTTAAGGATCTTCATAAAGTCATAGTCTTCAGGATTCTTCACATACTTTTTTGCAGCCCTGTAATCCTCTTTGATAATGTAATGCAGATTGTTCCTGAAGATTACCTGCACAGATTCGGATTCAATATTCACCAGTCGGGGCTTCACCTTGCCATTTTCATCCTCTACATCTTTGAGGTAGAGCGGGGTAATATTGCCTCCGCGGTCAATAGTGGTCATGCAGCCTGTTTCTCCCTTTTCAAAAAGGCTGTAAACACCCAAACCCAGCCTGGTGGCATAGGAAAGGTCATAGGCAATGGGCCTGCAACAGCGCAGTTCGTACCCGATCTCTTCAGGCCGGCTTTTCACGGTAATCCTCAAACCTTTAAGATGTTGCTGGGTAAGCATATTAAAAATGTGTGATTTACTTACATTCCCGAGCTCGGGATGACCATGCTCGTCGTAAGTGAAGTTAACGCCGGTCGCAATAATTTCCTCGTCACTCATAAAATGGAAAACACCCTCGCTGATCATGGCCACCCCATAATCGATACCCAGGATTCTGCGCTTAACCATGGAAGAAATCACCATCCTGGTAATCTTATCAAAGGTCATCTTGGTCTTATTGAACATCTCGGGGATGATAATCATGGGGTAGTGACAGGCGGTTCCGATTCCGAATGCCAGGTGCCCGGCTTCACGTCCCATCGCACTGACCACAAACCAGTTTCCACTGGTGCGGGCATCCTCATAAATGGTCGTGGATAGACGCACCCCCTCTTCCTTGGCAGAATGGTATCCAAAAGTAGGCGTCCCCTCCGGCAGCGGCAGGTCATTATCTATGGTCTTGGGTACATGAATGTTTTTCACGTCCATTTTCTGTTTGGCCAGGAACTTGGCCAGGCGGTTGGCGGTTGAAGCCGTATCATCTCCCCCGATGGTCACCAGAAGCTTTACATTGTTCTTTTTAAAGAAATCCACTTTAAACTCATCATCCTTCGGTTTATACCGGCTCATTTTCAAGGCAGAGCCTCCCCTGCTGTAAATCTGATCGGCATATTCAAAATCGAGATATTCAAAAGAAGGTTCCTCGGAAAACAGACTTTTATACCCTCCGTTTATTCCAAGTACATTGTATCCATTCTTATTAAATATCTTAGTCACAGAACTGATGACAGTGTTGATTCCGGGTGCAGGTCCGCCTGCGCAAAGTATAGCAACAGCTTCTTTCATGATAACAATTTGTAATTGAATTATAGGATTAACTGATTAACTGGAAAATTGCGCCGTGAAATTAAGCAAAATTGAAATGAATTCCAGTAAAGAAATGATCTAAATTACTCCCTAATTATTCTTAATTTTGCCTGAATTTCAGTTGGCCTATGAGCAGCTTATCAAGTCTTTCGGAGCGGATAAATGACTTTTTCCTGGTGAAGTGGGTCCGGTGGTTTTTGGTAGCCCTGCTAAGCACTCCTGTAAAAATTTACCAGTGGATCATTTCTCCGGCACTTCCAAAAACCTGCCGGTACTATCCCACCTGTTCCGAGTATGCCCTCGAAGCCCTGAAAATTCATGGCCCCGTAAAGGGGCTGATTCTGGGAACAAAAAGAATCCTGAGTTGTCATCCATGGGGTGGTCACGGACATGATCCTGTGCCGCCCAAAGGCACTTCGCTTTTTAAAATATTTAAACCGGGTAATCCATGAAAAAACTGCTTCTTTTCCTATCGGGATTCTTACTGCTCTCCTCCTGCCGGACGGGAGTTGAATCCACGGACAAACCTGTGATAAGCGTCAGCATCATTCCTCAGCAATTTTTTATTGAACAGCTGGCCGGAAACCTGGTGGAAGTAAATGTAATGATACCTTCCGGGGCCAGTCCCGCCACTTACGAGCCCACTGTATCACAACTTGAGAAACTGGATGGATCCTCCCTGTATATGCGCATTGGATATGTGGGTTTTGAACAAAGCTGGATGGATAAGATCAAAAGCGTTGATCCGGGAATGAAAATTGTCGATCTTTCGAAGGGAGTAGAGATCATCCTGGAGGAAGAAGAGCAAGAAATTGAAGAGGCCGGGGAACACCACGAGCATTCACATCACGGTCCGGATCCTCATATCTGGATGTCAGTCATCAATGCCGGAATAATTGCGGACAATATTCTTGAAGAGCTTCAACTGCTCCTCCCCGATAAAAAGGAATATCTTCAGGCCAGGCATGATCAATTCGGCCTCTATCTGGATACGCTTCACGCATCAATCACGGGCCAGCTTGAAGGTGTTGAAAACAGGGCATTCATGATTTATCATCCGGCACTCACCTATTTTGCAAGAGATTACGGGCTGGAACAACTCTCCCTCGAAAAAGAGGGAAAATCGCCCTCACCGGCCCATCTGAAACAAATGACTGATCTGGCCCGGGTTAAAAATATCAGGAAAATACTGATACAAAGCCAGTTTGACCGTAAAAATGCCGAGATTCTTTCCCGTGAAACGGGAGCTCATATTGTTCAGTTTGATCCACTCTCTCTGCATTGGGGTGAACAAATGCTTTATATTGCAGAACAGCTTAATTCCCCGGCTCCATGAGCAATCTGCTTATAGAGATTAAAAATATGGATGTTGCTTATCAGAAGCAGCTGGTCCTCTCCAATGTCAGTTTATCTGTGTTCGAACACGATTTTATTGGAATCATCGGTCCGAACGGTGGCGGCAAAACCTCCCTGCTTAAGGCCATCCTGGGTCTTATTAAACCAGTAAAGGGAGAAGTAAATCTTTTATTGAACAGATCTGAGATCGGGTACCTCCCACAGGGAAGCCAGGTGGATGAAAGCTTCCCCATTACTGTAAAAGAGGTGATCGCTTCCGGATTGGAACACGGATTGAAAGTGAGACCGGGCACAGCCAGGAGAAGGCGAGACAAAGTGGATCAGGCGCTGGAAACTGTGGGACTTGAGAAATTGCGGTCACGCGCCATAGGAGAATTGTCCGGCGGAGAACTCCAGCGCACCATGCTGGCCAGAGCCATTATCTCTTCCCCCGGCTTACTGGTTCTTGATGAACCTGACACCCACGTGGACAATCAATTTGAAACGGAGCTGTATGCCCTTTTAAAAGAGTTGAACAAAACCATGACCATCATGCTGGTCTCGCATGATATCGGTACGATTTCTCCCTATATCAAAACCATTGCCTGTGTAAACCGCGATCTGCATTACCATCCCTCCAATGAGATCAGTGAAGAACAGCTGAAGGTATATAATTGTCCCATCGAAATCATCGCCCATGGCCCTGTCCCCCACCGGGTCATAAAAGAGCACATTCATAAATAACATGGAACTGCTGGAACTGCTCAAATATGGATTCATTCAACATGCAGTGCTGGCAGCTCTGCTCATGTCTGTCAGCTGCGGTATCATAGGTACATACATCGTATCAAGACGGATGGTTTTTATCAGCGGTGGTATTACCCATGCTTCCTTTGGCGGGGTGGGAATTGGGTATTACCTCGGGTTCTCCCCGCTGGCCGGAGCTGCTGCTGTGGCCATACTGGCTGCCTTAACAACCGAGAACCTTACCCGGCGCAAAGTGATGCGAAACGATTCCATTATTGCCATCCTCTGGTCTCTGGGCATGGCCATCGGTATAATCTTTGTATATCTGGCACCGGGATACGCGCCCAATCTGATGAGTTACCTCTTTGGCAGCATTATCACGGTAACCAATACCGATCTCTGGCTGATGCTGGCACTGGCATTGGCTGTTACCACGGTAAGCATACTCTTCTACCGGCCCATCTTATACGTCGCATTTGATGAGCAGTTCGCACGGATTCGGGGGATCCCGGTTATGTTTATCAACTATCTGCTAATTATCCTGACGGCTCTGACCATTGTTTTAAGTATCCGCACAGCCGGAATCATCCTGGTACTCTCTGTGCTAACCATCCCCCAGAATATATCAAACCTGTTTACCCGGCGCTTCAGTCACATCATGATCGGATCAGTGATACTGGGGTTTTTCGCCTCCCTCCTGGGGCTGATCCTCTCTTATTACATGGATATTCCTTCGGGGGCTACCATTATATTTACCCTTGTGATCTTATATCTGCTGGCCCGCCTGATTAAAGTTGCTATTTTTGGAAGATGAAATTAAAAGAGACCATTGAGGCCGCCTGGAATGAGCGGGAGCTCCTTAAGGATATGGACGTTCAGAGAGCCATTCATGAGGTTATCGACCAACTGGACACCGGCATCTTAAGGGTTGCCTATCAGGAGTCGGGGAGCTGGATAGTAAATGACTGGGTCAAAAAGGCTGTCATCCTTTATTTTCCCATAAGAAAGATGGAAACCATAGAGGTTCCTCCCTTTGAGTTCCACGATAAGATCCCCTTAAAAAGCGGCTATAAATCGAAGGGGGTTCGTGTGGTGCCCCACGCCATTGCCAGATATGGAGCCTATATCTCAAGAGGGGTTATCATGATGCCTTCCTACGTGAATATAGGGGCTTATGTGGACGAAGGTACCATGGTCGATACCTGGGCTACCGTTGGATCCTGTGCTCAAATCGGAAAAAATGTTCATCTAAGCGGCGGCGTTGGGATAGGTGGTGTCCTTGAGCCGGTACAGGCAGCCCCGGTTATTATAGAGGATAACTGTTTCATCGGCTCCAGGAGTATTGTCGTTGAAGGGGTGCGGGTGGAATCTGAAGCAGTTCTTGGCGCCAACGTGGTCATTACCAAATCTACCCGGATCATTGATGTCACCGGAAAAGAGCCTGTGGAGATACGGGGAGTCGTTCCGGCCCGCTCAGTGGTAATACCAGGATCCTACACCAAAAGCTTCCCGGCTGGTGACTTCCAGGTAGCCTGCGCTCTGATCATCGGGACCCGGAAACCATCCACGGACCTGAAAACCTCCCTGAATGATGCCCTCAGGGAATACAATGTAGCAGTGTAATGCGGATCGGATTTGATGCAAAGCGAGCCTTTAACAACTACAGCGGGCTGGGTAACTACAGCAGGTATATCATATCCAATTTCTGTCGTTTCTACCCGGAGAATGAATGCTTTCTTTACACCCCGTATATAGCCGATGCGGCGCTCTTTAACAAACCGAAGGGAACTTCCGTCCGCATGCCTGAACATGGAATCTGGAAAGGATCAGGATCCTTATGGCGCAGTTTCAGACTAAGCCACAGATTAAGCAAGGATGCCATTGATCTTTACCATGGCCTTAGCAATGAATTACCTGCAGGTATTCACAAAAGCCGGGTTAAATCTATAATCACTATTCACGATCTGATATTCCTGGAACACCCTGAACTATACCAGACCCTGAGCCGGAAAATATACGAAAGGAAAGCCCGGTACGGCACCCGTGCGGCCAGCAGAATTATCGCTGCCAGTGAACAAACCAAACAGGATATAGTCCGTTTGCTGCATGTGGACGAATCCAGAATCAGTGTGGTATACCAGGGCTGCCACAGGCAGTTTTACAGCCGGGTAAGCGAGCAATCCATGCGGTATACACGCAAGCAGTTCGCCCTGCCGGCCAGATATCTGCTATATGTGGGCACTATTGAAAAGCGGAAAAATCTTCTGAAAATTATAGAGGCCCTTCACCAGGGGAATATTGATTTCCCTCTGGTCGTGGTGGGAAGAAAGACCTCCTATTTCAACCTCGTTAAACAATATATGGAGCGAAACGGCCTGTCAAATATTTACTTTCTGGACCAGGTTCAGGCTTCTGACCTTCCTGCGATATACCAGGGTTCCTCGGGTTTCATATATCCTTCATCCTATGAAGGTTTTGGGATCCCGGTGCTCGAAGCGCTGAATTCGGGAGTTCCGGTTATAACCACCAGAGGGGGATGCCTGGAAGAAACAGCTGGGAAAGGGGGCTTGCTTATTGACCCCGAGAATCAGGAAGAAATGATCCATGCCATCAGGCAAGTACTTGAGAAAAGCTCCCTGCGTGACCGCCTGGTCCGGGAAGGTGGGGCCCATGCCCTCAAATTCAGAGAAGAGCAGACCATCCCGGCACTCTACAACCTTTATCTGGAGAGTTTACATGATTGATAACGAAGTACAAAGGGCCGGCGATATTATTCTTTCAGGCGGGGTCATTCTCTATCCTACTGATACCATCTGGGGCATTGGTTGTGATGCACGCAACCGGGAAAGTATCCGCAGGATATACCAGATTAAGCAACGGGCAGATAGCAAAAGTATGCTGGTTCTGGTGGATGATATCTCCATGCTGGAAGAATACCTGGCTGGCATTCCCCTCCGGGCACTCCGGATTCTCGAAGAGGCAAAAAAACCAACCACCATTATTTACCCCGGGTCGCGGCATCTTGCAGATAACCTGTTAGCCCCTGACGGGTCCGTTGGTATCCGGATCACCAGCGATCCATTTTGCCTGAAACTTATAGAAAAAACGGGCTTGCCTATTGTATCCACATCGGCCAACCTCTCAGGCGATCCTTCACCAGCCGTGTTTCACCAGATCAAATCTTCGATCCGCGAACAGGTCGACCATATAGTTAACTGGCGTCAGAATGAGAACACGCCTTCACAACCTTCGGCCATCATCAAATTGGAAGAGGATGGCAGCATCACCACGATTCGGGACTGATACCTCACGCAAAACGGGCTGCCTGTTTCCAGACAGCCCGCAGGTGGTTGTATAAACAACCGCTCCTGTATCCCCTCCTCTTTGAGCAGGGGTGCTCCGAATCTTTAAAGCGCTACTGTTTTACCAGAGCCGGATGAGACGCTGTGTACCTTTGGATCCCCGTGATAATATACCTTACCACTGCCGGAAATCTTCACATCAAGCTCCTCCCGGGCAGTAATCCTGACGGATCCTGATCCGCTGATGCCCGCCGAGAACTCATTCACCCGAAATCTTTACATCGACCTCATCGGTTTCCAGACTCTCAAATAGAATTCCGCCACTTTCCGACATGGCCAGTTCCATCTCATCTGCAGTGATTGGCTCCCCGGATTCAAAATGAGCGGATCCCGAAATCTTCACTGCCTCCAACTCTTTGGATGTTATATAGAGAGTCACCTTGGAGTGCCTGCTCCCCCAGCTGTCGTACTTCACCTGCAGGAAACCGTCTTTCACTTCGGTTCGAAGTTCATCCACATCTTTGGCATCACCTTCAATCCTTATTTCATGAGTATTGCCGGGCAGGTAAAAAACATCGGCACTAACGGCAATGCCAATTCCATCGAAGGCTTCAAGCTTACACACTTCCTCTTTGGGAAGGTCAGGCATTAAGAAACTGTTTAATACCAGCAGGGTCAAAACTGCAAGCATGGGAACCAGTATTTTTTTCATCATTGTCTGTTTTAGTTATGGAACATATAACTCAAAGACGCCGGCAAAAATGAAATGTTACAGGGTGGTCAGACCTTCCGGTAAAATAAACTGAATGGATCGTTCCCGGATATTGATCTGCTCGATAAAATCCATGACAGCGGGAACCAGTAATTCCCTGTTTTCAGATTGAATAACGAACACCGGATTCATGGGATGTGGCAGATAATCGCTTATAAGTCCCAGAGGGCCACTCTTTATGTCTGAGGCTGCGAATCCAATAAGGCCGGCCAGTTCTCCCTCTCCCCTTTTTACAGAATCAGATTGACTGCCGGTCTCAAAAAAAATGGAAGATCCCGATACTTCCCTGGCTGCTTCCAGGGTATCAATAAATTCAAACTTAATTATGGCCTGTTCTTTTGATAGCAGTTCCACTTCCTTCACAAAAAATGGAACCCGCTGTCCATCGATCTCAATGAACAGCGGGTTATCAGGTTTAATGTCATTCCATACCAGGGGTTCAAGAATGATGACTAACTCTCCCTTGAGTCCGTATGGCTTGGATATTTTCCCTGCCTTTGCTCCATCCGGAACCAACATCTTCTGAATTATTAGTCCTCGTTTTTAGGTTCCTCAGCCTGGGGCTCCTCAGCAGGAGTTTCCTCAGCCTGGGGCTCCTCAGCAGGAGTTTCCTCAGCGGGAGTTTCCTCAGCGGGAGTTTCCTCAGCCTGGGGCTCCTCAGCGGGAGTTTCCTCAGCCTGGGGCTCCTCAGCAGGAGTTTCCTCAGCGGGAGTTTCCTCAGCCTTGGGCTCCTCAGCAGGAGTTTCCTCAGCCTTGGGCTCCTCAGCAGGAGTTTCCTCAGCAACAGGTCTTACTTCTTCGACGGCGGCCTCAGCTGCAGGTTCCGCCTGCCCGCCAGCTTCCTCACTCAGCTCTTCTGCAGGTGCTTCAGCGGGTGCTTTTGCAGCCTCTTCAGCAACAATGAGTTCAGAACGCTTTTTGGCAATTTCAGCAGCTCTGGCTTCCTTGATTTTTGTTTCCTCCTCAAAACGATTCTTATCGAGACTCACTTTGACGGACTTAATCTGATCCTTTTTAGCCAGGATTTTTTGTTCCTTTTCAGTCATCCATGCCTGGAACCTTTTTTCAGCCTCAGCTTCATCAAAAGCTCCTTTTCTAACACCATCCAACAGGTGTTTCTTGTACAATACTCCTTTGTAGGATAAGATAGCTCTACATGTATCCGTAGGTTGAGCGCCTTTCTGCAGCCATTCTAAGGCTTTGTTGAAATCCAAAACAATGGTAGCAGGATTGGAATTGGGATTATACTGACCCAACGATTCAATAAATTTACCATCACGTGGCGCCCTGCTATCAGCAACTACAATAGAGTAGATCGCCTGAAATTTGCGACCCTGTCTTTGTAATCTGATCTTTGCTGGCATACTCTTTTTTAATTTTAATTGTTAAAAACCTACAATTTTAGCGACCGCAAAGGTAGCATTAATCACATAATATGCAAAGATTCTAAAGGATTATCACCGGGGGAGGCGCAAGCCCGGCTAAAAGGTTCAGGACTTAACGAATAATAATTTTCTTCGTAAGCAAGGTCTTACCCCACTCTATCCGGATAAAATAGATGCCGGAACCGGGGCTTTCCAAATCCACGGTGGCCGATACAGATGTTTCAACAATCACCAGGTCCTCGGTAATATTTTCTACCAGTTTCCCGGTAATATCATACACCTTTGCATGGATCTTCTCCATCCCACTGTATTCAAAGGTCAACTGAAACCGCCCGTCGGATGGATTCGGAAAAACCTTTATTTCAACAGGGGCCATCTCAACTCCTGCAGGCCTTTCATCCGCGATCACAGCCGAATAAGAAAAAAGATGCCGGGAAACAAAGATAGTACCCATCAAAATTCCCATTAACAGTATGGTGGATTTTTTCATGCCTTAAAGATAACAAAAATCCTGCCAATAAATTATTAACATGGCCGTAGAGTGGGGGTATTTCTCCTAACTTTACTTTCTATGTTTTTAATATTCGATACAGAGACTACCGGGCTTCCAAAAAGAGATAATGCTCCTATAGATGAGGTAGATAACTGGCCAAGAGTCGTGCAGATTGCCTGGCAGTTGCATCACGAAGAGGGGGAGCTTTACGAGCATCATAACCTGCTGATCCGGCCCGATGGATTTGAAATCCCCTATTCTGCTGAAAAAATCCATGGCATTTCAACCGGGACAGCAAGAAAGTTCGGATTACCTCTTGCTGAAGCTTTGCAGAAGTTCAATGAATCAGTGGTAAAATCAACCTTTCTGGTGGGGCACAATATCCGTTTCGATATCAATGCACTGGGTGCTGAATTTATCAGAAGCGGAGTGGCAACAGATTTCCTGCAAAAGCAGCAGGTATGTACCATGCGCTCAAGCACCGGTTATTTGAAGCTTCCTGGCGGAAGGGGAGGGAAATTCAAGCCGCCTAAACTGATGGAGCTCTATGAATCCCTGTTTGATGAGAAATTCATGGAGGCACACAATGCGGCAGCCGATGTGGAAGCAACCACCCGCTGCTTTTTTGAATTACTGCGAAAAAAGATCATCACCCCTGAATCCCTTGGACTTGATCCGGAAACGTATAGCCGTTTTATCTCAAAAAACCAGGGGAAGGTGGGCCCCTATGGGCTGACTCACAGATCCAACTGGGATGAAAAGGATGAAGAAAAAGCCGATGCAGAAGAGCTCTCCATGGAAAGTTCCCCTGAAGAACCGGAGGAAGGATTCTGCCATCTGCATGTACATACCCAGTATTCGATTCTGGACGGAGCTGCCAGTATTCCTGAGCTTTTAAAAAAAGCTGTCGATGATGGCATGCGCGCAGTAGCCATTACCGATCACGGGAATATGTTCGGGGCCAAAGAGTTTCATATGGAAGCTGTCCGGAGAGGGATCAAGCCCATACTGGGGTGCGAAGCCTATATGGCCGGCAGGGAGAGGCATTCAAAAAAGGATAAAAACCAGGACGGGACGGCCCATGTGGTTTTGCTGGCCAAAAATTACAAAGGTTACCAGAACCTGATTACCATGATCTCCCTGGGATGGACCGAGGGGTTTTATTACAAACCCCGCATCGATCGCGAACTCCTGGAGAGGTACCATGAAGGTGTTATCTGTCTGTCGGCCTGTCTGGGAGGAGAAATCCCACAGGCCATTATGCACAGAACCGTGGAGGAGGCTGAAAAGATTGCACTGGAATACCAGAGAATCTTCGGAGAAGATTTCTACCTGGAGCTGATGCGGCACCGCACGGACGATCCCGGGATGAATAAACTGGTTTTTGATGACCAGGTGTTCGTAAACCGGACCTTACTGAAAATCGGAAGTTCACTTGGTATCAAATGTGTAGCCAGTAACGATGTCCATTTTGTGGATATGGAAGATGCTGAAGCGCATGACCATCTGATCTGCCTGAATACCGGCAAGGACCTGGATGATCCTACCAGGATTCGCTACACCAGACAGGAATGGTTCAAGACCCAGACAGAGATGAGAGAAGTCTTCGCAGACCTTCCCGCCGTTCTGAATAATACCATGGAGCTTGCCGACAAGGTTGAGCTTTATGACTTGAATAAAAATCCGGTGATGCCCTATTTCCCGCTCCCGGATGGGTTCAGTAATGAAGATGAATATCTGAAACATATCACCTACGAAGGGGCCTCCGGGCGCTACAAGGAGATTAGCGGTGAAATTAGGGAACGGATCGATTTTGAATTGAGTACCATTCAGCGAATGGGCTTCCCCGGCTACTTTCTGATTGTTCAGGATTTTATTGCTGCCGCCCGAAATATGGGTGTTTCCGTAGGGCCCGGACGGGGATCGGCTGCTGGATCGGCTGTAGCCTACTGCCTGGGAATTACCGATATTGATCCCATCCGTTACGACCTGCTGTTTGAAAGGTTTCTGAATCCCGACAGAGTCTCCATGCCCGATATTGATATCGATTTTGATGAAGACGGCCGTGAAGATGTGCTTAAATGGGTGGTGAATAAGTATGGTCACGACAGGGTAGCCCATATCATAACCTTTGGAACTATGGCTGCCAGAATGGCCATTCGCGATGTGGCCAGGATCCAGAAGCTCCCCCTTCCGGAAGCCGACCGGCTTGCCAAGATGGTGCCTGACCGGCCCGGGACGACCTTTGCAAAAGCTTTCGAAGAGGTTTCTGATCTTAAAGCCGAACGTAACTCACCCAATCCGCTTATATCCAATACACTTCGCATTGCCCAGCGCCTGGAAGGGTCGGTCCGGCAAACAGGACTGCATGCCTGTGGAGTGATCATAGGCAGGAACAGACTGACCGACCATCTGCCAGTGTGTAAGTTTAAAGATTCGGAACTCCTGGTCACTCAGTTTGATGGGCACTATGTGGAGGATGTAGGAATGCTTAAGATGGACTTCCTTGGACTCAAAACCCTGTCAATTATTAAAGATGCTGTGGCCAACATTGAAGCTTCCAGGGGAATTGAGGTGGATATCGATCACCTGCCCATGGACGATCAGCGTACCTTTGAACTCTACTCCAGGGGAGACACCACGGGGCTGTTCCAGTTCGAATCACCAGGTATGAAAAAATACCTGAAAGATCTCAGACCCAATCGTTTTGAGGACCTGATTGCCATGAATGCACTCTACCGGCCTGGTCCCATGGAGTATATTCCCTCCTTTATTGACCGGAAGCACGGAAAGAAAAAAATTGAATATGACCTTCCGGAAATGGAAGAGTATCTTAAAGATACCTACGGGATCACGGTTTACCAGGAGCAGGTCATGCTGCTTTCCAGAAAGCTTGCCGGGTTTACCCGGGGAGAGGCTGATTCTCTCCGGAAAGCCATGGGCAAGAAGATCAAGAAGATGATGGACGAGCTGAAGGTGAAATTTGTGGAAGGGTGCACGAAGAACGGGTTTTCGAAACAGAAGATCGAGAAGATATGGAGCGATTGGCAGGCATTTGCTCAGTATGCCTTCAATAAATCGCACTCTACCTGCTACGCCTATGTATCTTACCAGACCGGCTATCTGAAAGCCAATTACCCGGCAGAATTTATGGCGGCTGTGCTAAGCAGGAACATTACTGACATTAAAAAGATCGGTCAATTTATGGACGAGTGCCGCAGGATGGGAATCTCCGTGCTTGGGCCTGATGTCAATGAAAGTAATGTGAGGTTCACCGTTAATGATAAGGGGGATATCCGTTTTGGAATGGGAGCCATCAAAGGTGTCGGAGAGAATGCCGTTAAAAGCATCATCGAGGAGAGGACCAGGAACGGCCCTTTCAGGGATATTTATGATTTTGTGGAACGAAACGACCTCCACCAGTTGAACAGGAAAAATTTTGAAGGACTGGCTATTGCCGGAGCGCTGGACTGTTTTGAGAATATATCCCGGAGCCAGTACCTGGATACCCTGGAAGAAGAGGACAGCACCTTTATCGAGCAGCTGATTAAGTATGGGAATAAGATCCAGTACGAAAGAGATACTCCCCAGCAAAACCTTTTCGGGGAAAGCAGCGCCATTGCCATTTCCAGGCCCGAACCTCCCGAAGTAAACAGGTGGGAAAATATTACCACCTGCAAACACGAAAAGGAGCTCCTGGGTTTTTACCTGACCTCCCATCCCCTGGACAGGTTCAAGTTGGAAATAGATGCCTTTTGTCCGAACAAACTGGAAGAACTGAGCGACCTGCAGCAATTAAAAGGCCGGGATATAGTCTTCTGCGGTATGGTAAAGAGTGTCCGGGACGGAGTGGACCAATGGCGCAATAAGCCCTATATGCTGGCGCAACTCGAAGATTATACCGACACCTACAACCTGAGGCTGAAAAATAACGATTACGTCAATTTTAAACAGTATTTCCTTCCCGATGTGGCTTTGATGATCCGTGCAGGCGTCAACGAATGGAGCCCCCGGGAAGAACCCGCTAAAAAAGTCTATTCTCTGAAACTGAAAATGGTTTACATGCTCGCTGACGTTCGTGATAAACTGGTCAAATCGGTCGACATATCGCTTGACATTAACCAGATCACGGATGAGCTTATTGATTCTTTTGAACGATATACGGTCAATGAAAAAGGGAAAATCCTGAAATTCCGGATTTTTGATCCTGAAAGTAATATGCATCTGAATCTCTTCTCACGAAACAAACAGGTGCAACTGAACGATGAATTTGTAAACTATCTCAAGGAAAATCCGGGATTTGAATTCCGGCTTGCGTAACTGATTTTTTTTATATTTTTGAACGATATTTATTTATAACAATCTTTAGATATGGCATTAGAAGCGACCGATGGTAATTTCAATGAACTGGTACTGAACTCCGATAAACCTGTAATAGTAGACTTCTGGGCTGAATGGTGCGGCCCCTGCCGTATGGTGGGCCCCATTGTGGAAGAGGTAGGCGTGGATTACGAAGGTAAAGCGGTTGTAGCCAAAGTTGACGTAGACAGCAATCCAGGCATAACTGCAAAATATGGTATCAGGAATATCCCGACCATACTTTTCTTTAAAAATGGAGAAGTTGCTGATAAGCAGGTGGGAGCCGTACCCAAAAGTACAATCGTAGCTAAGCTTGAACCTCTTCTTTAAATTTTACTGCTAATACTCTTTCGGTATAAAGAAGAAGGTGCCGTTTTCGTCTTCCAATCCGGCTATCTTTCCAAACTGCGGGCTTTGTCTGTTTATATTTTCCACTGCTGAACGAACCTTCAACACAATGTTCTCAATGGGGACACATGCCCCCGGGTTGTTAATCAGCATATTGGCAAAGGTCCTGGTAAATTGACTATCGTCCACCGCCTGCTCATAACCGGCCGAGGAAAACACCTGCGACGATTTAAACCTGGTAGAAGTCCAGTCGTCACAACTTCTTTCCTGGATCCCGGAACGCATGGCCTGGTAAAAGCCGGGGCCCGATTCACAGGCATCCGTGATCACCAGTGTATGGGTGAGAAAGTCGGGATAAACCTGCATGGCTGCTTTTAATGCATTTGTATTGTAAAAGCTGAATTCATCATCCCTGGAAGCATCCACAGGTATCCAGTAGCCACTTCCGTTCACATACTTTCCGTGCCCGGCATACCAGATTAGTAAAGAGTTCACCCGGTTGCTTCTGATCATATCCCTCAGCTCGATAGAGAAGAACTTTGAAAGCTCTGCCTTAGACATGTTCTTCTTATGGATCACATTGTGAATTTGATAATTTGCCAGAGCAGATCGCATCAGAGTAACGTCATTTCCAGGTCCGGTCAGGCTGCTAAAGGACTCATAGTCGGAGTTTTCAATAAAGATGGCCCAGGTCTTCCCCATGGGATTGGAATCAAAGGACTGGGCATCCCGGTTCAGTGAGTATTTTATCCTGGATCTGTTTCCGAACTCATCTTCCACATGGACAGTGATACTGCTCTTATTTCTTACATTTAAGGTAGCCGTGAAATTGGGATTCAGATCACTGGGAATATAACTTGCGATCACGCTGTCAATATAGATGGAGCTTATCTTACTCTCATCCTCAATTTTCCCCTCTACATAGATCATGGGATCATTGTTATCCAGATAGAGAATATTGCTTTCGGACCCATAGGGTGCAATCATCCGGACGACCGGGGGATCAATTTCGGTCCGCCTGATCGGAAAAATGGCGGTTTCCGTATTATCATAGATATCCGAAACCTGCACAGTAAGCTGGTTCGTATTGGAAAGGTCTACGCTGGCCAGAAACCTGCATCCCTCTCCGGTCTTTTGTACCGGAACATTAAAGCCATTGACCTGAAGCGATTGAATGTCGCTCTCATCTGCAATGCCTCCGCTAAGATTCAAAACGGCCACCTCCCTGGAAACATGAATGATATTGGCCTCATTGGACTGAGGATCGATCAGGGTCACCACAGGCTTGTTCTCCTCCCGGTTTAACTCAAACATCCGCCGGGTGGCCTCTTCATGCAAACTCCGGGTATCCCCGTCATCACCGGACATGGCCAGAATTTTATTATAGTCAGCCAGGGCGTTCTCATAATCCCTGATCTTTTCATAGGCCACCGCCCTCTTATAATATACTTCCGCATTCTTCGGATCCAGTTCTATGGCTTTCGAATAATCGATAATGGCATAACCGGCCTGATTCATATGGCTGGCAATATCCCCCCTGAACAGGAAGATCAATGGCTCATCGCTGAAGTGTACCGAGGCCATGGAGAGGGTCTCGCTCGCCTTTAAATACTCGCCCTGTTCCGAATAAACCTGGCTCTGAAGCAAGATCCCTTCCAGGTGCCTTGGCTCCATCTGCAGGACCTGCGTCACTTCATTCCCGGCCGCCTCGAATTTTCCACGTTGATACAGCAAACGCGCAAATAAGAAATGCGTGTCGACCACCCTTCTGTTCTTTTGTATGGAATAACGATAGGCCTCCTCGGCTTCATTATACATCTCCAGGTGTTCATATATCCGGGCCAGGCTAAAATAGGCCTTGTCATCCTCTTTCATTTTCAGGCACTTTTTTCCATCGTCCAGCGCCTTTTCATACTGCCTGAGCACAACATAGACATCCCGTCTCACCTGGTAGGCTTCCAGAAAATTATTCTTCAGATTGATGGCCGAAGAGAGTCGTATCAGCGCACGGGGGTTATCCCCGTACTGATGCCACTCCTTGCCTGAAAAATAGTAAAGCTCAGCCTCTTTCTCATTAAAGGCCAGAGCACGATCATAATCCTCTGCTGCCTGCCTGTGATCACCAGTTCTCGAATAAGCGGTGGCCCTTAGTATATAGGCCTTATCATAGTCAGGATCCAGCTCTATGGCTTTAGTGAACTGGATAATGGCATCCGTATAATTATTTGCCCTTGCAAAATCTTCCCCGGCTTTAAAATACTGCCTGGCAGATTGTGCCTGAACTGCTGCAGTAATAATTAAGAGCAGCAAAATCCAGGAAAATATTCGCATCTTACATAATTTGAACATGACTGACTATATTTTTAAACACTTCGAGCTTCGTATCTCCAATTCTGAAAGTTTCATCGGGTTTCTCATCAATTTCAGGCGCCTTTACCCCCTGGGTAAAGCACATTTTTCCGGTTAAGACCCTGGCCTCATCCCACAATCCGGATTTCAAAAAAGAGGCATGCAATTTTGCCCCCCCCTCCACAAAAACGGAAACAATCTGTCGATCGAACAGCTCCTCCATCATATCCACCAACTGATAAGAAGGATCGGCATGAACCGTCTGAATTTTTTCGGAATAATTATGCCCGATTCCTGTAAATACAATGGTATCTTGCGAGCCATCGAGAATATGGGCATTCTCCGGAAGCCGTCCGTTCCTGTCGAGCGTAAGCCGGATTGGATTCTCCCCGGACCACCGTCGTACCGTAAGACTGGGATTATCCGTTAAAATCGTATTGGTTCCCACCATGATAGCCGACTCTTCACTTCTCCATTTATGCACCAGGGTCCGGCTCACATCATTGCTGATCCACCTGGGTCCTTCCTGATCGCCCGGCTCCCGCTCAAGATCAATAAAACCATCGGCCGTCTGTGCCCATTTCAGAATCACATAGGGCCTCCGGTAATTGACATAATGAAAGAACCTCCGGTTCAGATGCTTCCCCTCCTCCTCCAGGCACCCCAGCTCAACTTCTGTACCGGCCTTCTCCAGGAACTCTATTCCCTTACCATTCACACTGGGGAATGGATCCAGATTGGACAATACCACCCTTTTTATTCCTTTTTGCTGAAGAAGTATGGAACAGGGAGGCGTCTTGCCATAGTGGGAGCAAGGTTCCAGGTTGCAATAGAGTGTCGATTCCGGGAGCAGGGAAGGATCCTTTACACTGCGAATGGCATTTACCTCGGCATGAGGACCCCCGAATTCATGATGATAACCCTCTCCGATGATGCGATCATGGTGAACAAGGACGGCCCCGACAAGCGGATTTGCCTTTGTCATTCCCAATCCCTTACGCGCCAGCTCAAAACACCGGCGCATATATATTTTATCTCTTTCGCTTATCAAGACTATGGCTTTATTACTATTTTTGAAGTTATGCTCCAAAATTGTGCCACACTGAAACAAATCAGGTTCTACCTGCTGGAGGAACTGCGGCAAATATACGATGAAAATGAATCCGATTCTATAGCCCGCTTAATTCTGGAGCATGTTGGATATCAGCTTTCTGAAACTCTTCTGGATCCTGATCACCGGCCGGCTCTTCCCGTTTATGAACAAATCAATGCTTTTGTGACTGAAATACATACCGGTAAACCCATTCAGTATATCCTGGGAGAAAGTTATTTCTGCGATCTGAAAATTAAAGTAAATGAAGATGTTTTGATTCCCAGGCCTGAAACGGAAGAGCTGGTGGATATCATTAAAAAACAGATTCAGAATCCGGTTCAGAGGATCATCGATCTGGGGACCGGTTCAGGCTGTATGGCTCTGGCGCTGAAACAGCATTTCCGCGAGGCGGAAGTCTGGGGTGTGGATATTAGCAAAAGAGCCCTTTCTGTAGCCAGAGAGAATGGCAGGAGCAATCAGTTGCTGATACACTGGCAGGCCATGGACCTGTTGAGCGGGAAGCCTGAAGCGCCGGTAGAAGCCTTTGACCTGGTTGTCAGTAATCCGCCCTATGTATTGAACAGTGAACGGGAAGTCATGGCCCGCCGTGTGAAGGACTTCGAACCCGGAACTGCACTGTTTGTACCTGATGAAGATCCACTCATATATTACAGAGCCATTGCCTTATTTTGCCAGTCGCGCCTGGCTGATAGCGGCGATTTATGGGTGGAGATCAATGAACAGCTGGGACATAAGACCGCCGGTCTCTTTCTTAAGGAGGGATTCCGCAACGTCGTGATCCACAAGGATATTCACAAAAAGGAACGATACATCCATGCCAGGAGATAAAGCTATGGAATATAAAGCAGCCCTTCAGCGTGCTGCCGCACTTTGCAGCCGCCAGGAACAGTGCAGCAGCCAGATCAGGGAGAAACTGAAAAACTGGAAAGTCACCCGGGAAGATGCCGACCGGATTCTGGACTTGTTGAAGAAAGAAAACTTCCTGGATGACCAGAGGTATGCCACCCATTATGTAAGTGACAAGTTCCGGTTTAACGGCTGGGGGAAAATCAAGCTTTCGGCCATGCTGAGTCAAAAAGGGATCTCCAAAGATGTCATCGAAGAAGCAATGAATCAGATAGATCCCGAGCTTTACAAACAGGCCTGTGCCCGCCTGATTAGGGAAAAATCTGCCTCACTCAGGGAGAGCAATCCTTATAAAAAGAAAGGGAAATTATTCCGGTACGCCGCACAACGCGGATTCGAATCAGATCTGATTCACCAGATTCTTTCTTATATTTGACGAAAGTTTCTAAGGATGATAACAAACGACCAGATCAGAGATCTCAGCAGGCGCCTGGATGCGTTAAGGAGGCATCTTTGACGTGGATGGGAAAACCATTCAGATAGAAGAGGAGGAACAAAGAACACAGGATCCGGAGTTCTGGAACGATCCCAAATCTGCAGAGGAACAACTTCGGAAAATTGCCAGGCTTAAAAGCTGGGCAGAGGGCTACCAGGAGGTAAAAACGGCCGTGGATGATTTGAAGGTCCTGGCTGAATTTCTGGAGGCAGGTGAGTCTTCTGATGAAGAAGTCCGGCTCCAATATAAGGAAGCTCTCTCGCTTGCAGAAGCACTGGAATCAAAAAACATGCTCCGCAATGAAGAGGACAGCCTGGGAGCTATCCTGAAGATCAATTCCGGGGCAGGCGGAACGGAAAGTCAGGACTGGGCCGAGATGCTGATGCGCATGTACCTCAGGTATGGCGAGAAGCACCATTATAAAGTCAGGGAGCTGCATATGGTTCAGGGCGATGAAGCGGGAATCAAATCCGTGACTCTGGAAGTAAGCGGTGACTATGCCTACGGATTTCTGAAAAGCGAGTCCGGAGTACATCGGCTGGTACGCCTCTCTCCCTTTGATTCCAACAACCGCCGTCATACCTCATTTGCCTCTGTATTTGTGACTCCGGTAATCGACGAGTCCATCGTAATTGTGGTGAATCCTGCGGATATTGAATGGGATACTTTCCGTTCGGGAGGCGCCGGCGGACAAAATGTAAACAAAGTGGAAACCGGGGTAAGGGTCCGTCACCTGCCCACCGGAATTACAGTGGACAATACGGAAAACCGGTCCCAGTTAAAAAACAGAGAGAATGCTATGCGCATCCTTAAGTCACATCTCTACGAAATAGAGTTGCAGAAAAAAAGGGAAAAACAGGCTGCGGTGGAAGGGAGTAAAATGAAGATCGAATGGGGATCGCAGATCCGCAACTATGTCCTTCATCCTTACAAACTGGTAAAGGACCTCCGCACCAATTATGAAACAAGCAATGTCCAATCGGTCCTGGACGGTGACCTGGACGACTTTATCAAAGCCTTTTTAATGGAGTTTGGAGGAAAGTAAGTTCCCTTTAGGTAAATATGATCTGGGTGTTCTCCCCTCCACACAGGCCATAAAAATCTCCTATAGTCAGGACATCCTTCACCTCTTCATGAAGATCCTTTTTCTCAAGCTTGAACATATCCATGGCCAGTTTGCAGGCATAAAGTTCTCCACCACCTGCAGTGATCATTTCAAGGAACTCGTCCACCGGAGGAATATCGAGCTTGTACATCTGGCTTTTCATCATGGCCGATACTCCGGCCTCTACTCCGGGAAGCATTCCCAGAATGGTCGGGAACGGCAATCCGCCGGGAGCTCTCATGGCGGGATTTCCCACGGTGGCTGTTTTGATCCTGCCCATCTGCTTTTTGGTAATGGCATCCAGGCCAAAGAAGGTAAAAAACACCTTGGTCTCAATTCCTTCCATCACGGCGCCATTGGCCATGACCAGGGTGGCATATACATCTTCGATGGTGCCCTTGGCACATATGATGCATACTTTTTTTAAGGGACTCTCTTTTGTTTCAGACATAGTTTTCTGTTTTTGGATTAAACACAGCTCGCCGGTTTGGCAATACCTGCAAATTTTGAAGAGAATTTCAGAGGTCCGCCAGGAAATAACTGA
Source organism: Bacteroidales bacterium (assembly GCA_029210725.1). NCBI lineage: Bacteria > Pseudomonadati > Bacteroidota > Bacteroidia > Bacteroidales > Bacteroidales bacterium. The sequence goes on from JARGFM010000006.1 coordinate 115,653, forward strand.
TACAATCCCTTGATATCTACGATCCCCGACTTACCCACCTTTCTGATGGTCAGGGTTTCCCCTTTCCCGCTGGCTGCACGAAGGAATTCAAGTACCTCAAAATGCTTATCAGTCAGTTCAATTCCTTCTTCTTTCGCCATCTCGCTCGCAATCTCCCTGTTCCACTCGGAAGGGTTTGTCATATATCCTTCATCATTTACCTCAACAGCTTGTCCAGCATACGTTTTTGTTGCCATAATTTTTCAGTTTTTATGTTTAAAATTCCTTGTTTTCATTTGTCGTACTCATGTTCTTCAGGAAGGTGAACAGAAAGCCCCAGGCCTTTTTCATTTCAGGTTTATTGATCTCCCTGATCACTTTAAAAATGGAGTATTCCGGTACATCCTTCGTCTCCATATTAGAGAATACTCTCACTGCCGTATCCATCGATTTAAGCATTTCCGGCTGGGTCAGGTTCTTCACCGTATCCAGGATCATGACCACATTGTCGGCCAGCATACGTACATCATTGATACTGTAATTAGTGACAATCTTGTCTATTATAGCTCTGGACTCTCTCATGAAATCAAAATAGCCCTTCTGCTCAAATTCATGCAATTTCCTGGTCGAATCGATAATTACCTCGTTGGCAATGGGGCCCACATCCTTTAACAGGTCCATCATACTGCCCAGGGTATCCAGAAGGGCATTGAAGTTGCCAATATTTTGCGCCACCCGGATTCCCAGTTCTCTGAGCTGATCCGGATCCAGCACTACTTCGTGCTCATCCAGTGCTTTCACCGTCGAATCATAGGCATCCTTGCCAATGATGGATACATCGGCGACCAGGTCATCCAGGGCCTGAGACTTTAACCTTTGCTGGTTCACATAGTCCAGGATCGTGTCGACCTTTTGGTTTAACTCAGCAATCTGTTGTTTTGTATTATCTGCCATCTTTTCTGCTTAATCAATGTGGTTCTTCTTTCCAGCCATGGTCATATGGGCCTCTATGGGCATCTCTTTCCCACGCAGCAGGATATGCCAGTATATCCAGCGGAAGATCATCTTACCGTAATGATTGATCTTGGTATTCTTTAGCAATCCGAAAGGACCGATCCCCGGCAGGGGGAAGGTTCCGGGCAAGGGCTCGGTATCGTAATTGAAGTCGATTAATGCACCTTTACCGTACCCGGTCTCAATATAGCAGTTGGCATGTCCGTCGAACCGGGCCGTCAGCGGCCTGTTCTCCATGGCACTCATCATATTCTCGAAGAGGATTTCAGCTGCAAAATGCGCCACGGAGCCTGCTTTTGAGGTCGGTATGTTGGCGGCATCACCCAGCACAAAAATATTTTCAAACTTCCTGGACTGAAGGGTCTCCTTATCGGTATCCACATAATTCATATCATCACCCAGCCCGCTTCGTTCGATCATCTCCGAACCCATATTTACAGGAACGATGGTCAGCACATCAAACGGGATCTCCACCTCGTCGTAGGACCTGATGACCTTTTTTTCATTATCCACACTTTCCAGATAAAACTCCGGCACCACTTTAATATTCTTTTCATCCAGGAGCTGGCTGAGCATCTTTGTGGCAATGGGTTTGGTGAAAGCTCCGGGTAGTGGTGTCACATAGGTAATATCCACCTTATCCCTGATCCCCTTCTCTGTAAAGTAGGCTTCGGCCAGGCATACAAATTCAATAGGGGCCACCGGACATTTAAATGGTAACTCGGAAATGCACAGGACCAGTTTCCCTCCTTCCCAGTTCTTAAAAAAACGCTGCAGTGCCACAGCGCCCTCAACGGTATAAAAATCGAAAATACTTTTATACCACTCATTACCCAGGAGTCCGGGAGTCTCATCCGGCCGGGTCTGGGTGCCGGTGGCAATAATCAGGAAGTCATACTTCATACAGGTACCGTCCATCAGGTGTACCCTGTTCTCTCCCCCTTCAATGCGGTCAATTTCCTGATAGATCACCTGCATTCCCGAGGGAAAGAAATCTCCCTTGGGCTTTATAACATCACTTTTATTGTAGATTCCGAATGGAATGAACAGAAAGCCCGGTTGATAATAATGGGTCTTATGCTGATCCACGATTGTGATCTCCCATTCCTGGCGATCCAGTGCCTTGAAAAGCTTATTGGCCATCATGGTGCCAGCTGTTCCCCCACCCAGTATTAAAATCTTTTTCATAATATTGTAGTTTTCTTTTGATTTTGCTTGGAGGTCAAAAATAGCGGAAGAAATTTTGTGTTATTTAAATCACGATATGATAATTATCATAGTATGACAACTATCATATGCCTGTATGTTAACCAACATTCAAAATAGAGCGGATGGATCCGGGTTGTACTTGTGAATTCTGTGAACTCAGAGAGCTTTTCGTGGTGAACCTGGATGAAGAACACATGGATCTGTTGTGTTCCAGCAAGGTAGAAAAGGAGTTTTTAACCGGGGAGACCATCATCAAAGAAGGGACCCGGATACAGGATTTCTCCTATCTGAAAAGCGGGTTGGTAAAACTGTTCCGAAGGGATCAAGGCGGGAAGGAACAGATCATTACCATTGCAAAACCTAAGGATTACGTTAGCCTGCTCAGCGTTTTCTCGAACGAATATTACAATTATTCCGTTACAGCGCTGGAAGACTCTGTCACCTGTAACCTGAATATGACGGAGATCAAAGCCCTGATCATCAATGACGGGAAACTCGCCCTGAATCTGCTTGGTAAAATGAGCAGGGTGGCAGATACCATCATCCTTGAATCTTTAGAAATCCGTAAGAAGCATCTGAGGGGACGCGTGGCTTATCTCCTGATTTATTTTTCCACGAAAATATTCTACTCGGATGAATTTGAACTTCCGCTCACCCGGAAGGAAATGGCAGAGTTCGTGGGCATGACCACAGAAAACGTGATCCGGACCCTGAGCGAGTTCCGCCGGGACGGAATTCTGAAAATTTATGGCAAAACCATCCATATTTCCAATATGGAGTCTCTTCAATCCATTGCTGAATTTGGCTAAGCAATTATATTTCTTTCTATTTTAGCAGCTTCATGCACTTAAACCATCCACATGAAAAAAACTAAGGTCCGCTTAATCTGTACACTTCTTACAGGCTTGGCGATATTTCTGCAAACAAGTCAGGCCCAGCCGCTTTCATATAAAAATCCTGATCAGTTATCCGGCTGGATGGAGCAAATCCAGAAAAAACATCCGGAAATGGTAAGCATCCTTCATTTGACAAGCACCCCCGGGGGAAGGCCCCTGTATATGATTCAGATAGGGAATCGACATGAAAAGACCCGGGCAGAAAATCCTTCCATTTTTGTGGCGGCCAATCTCGAAGGTAACAGGCCACTGGCAACCGAAGGAGCTGTCTTCCTGGCGGAAACCTTACTCTCGGACCCGGTCCATACCGACTCCCTGAACTGGTACATCCTTCCCCTGGGGAATCCGGATGCTGCGTCCGGATTTTTTGAAAGCCCCCTGGCTGAAGATTCAAGGAATGACCTTCCGACCAATGACGACATGGATGATCTTACTGATGAAGATGGAGTGAATGATCTCAACGGCGATGGTTGGATCACCAAAATGCGCCAGGTTCATCCCGATGGTGAATGGATCATCTCTGATACCGACCCCAGACTGATGCAAAAAGCAGATCCGAAAAAAGGGGAACAGGGAGTATATAAGCTTTACTCCGAAGGAACAGATGGGGATGGGGATGGAAAATACAATGAAGATGGTCCGGGTGGAACCAATGTGGGGCTTAACTTTCCACAGCTTTTCAAACACTATACCTCCGACGGCGGGCTTTTCCCGGGATCCAGCCCTGAAGCCTATGCCCTTATGAAATTTGTCTTTGAACATCCCGGGATTGCCATGATCGTATCATTCGGATCAACCAACTGGTGCTACAAGCCACCCATTGGAGGGAGAAAGGGAGAAAAGGACCTCAACAAGATCCGGCTGACAGAGAGGCAGGCCCGGCAGTTTAGCCTAGATCAGAACAGGACCTACAGCCTGACAGAACTGCTGGAAATTTTAAAGTCCGGGAATCCGCAAATGCAAATGGATGAGAGCGCCCTCGCAGGATACCTGGGATTGGGTGCAGCTTTAAATCCCCAGGAAGGGGACCTGCTCTTTTATGAAAAATACGCCGAAGCCTATAAATCCTATCTGAAAGAACAGGGAGCCGGCCAGGAACGAACGGATCCTGCTCCGGCAAAGGATGGTTCGCTCGAGCTTTGGGGCTATTTCCAGGTGGGTGTTCCGGTATTCAGTCTGGATCTGTGGGGATTGAGCAAAATAGATTCTGCAAACCTGGAAGAGACCTTGCTTGCTTATTCGGACAGCCAGCCGGGACAGAGAGGCTTTGTGGAGTGGGAGCCTTTTGATCACCCTAGCCTGGGAAGCGTTGAAATTGGCGGTTTTATTCCCTATCTGGAAACCACTCCTCCTTACGAATGGACAGATTCTCTGCTGAACCTGCATATCCCCTGGATCCTGAAACTGGCAGGGGAATTACCGGATCTGCATATCTATGAAGTCAGAACGACCTCAAAGGGCAAGGGTATATACCAACTGGATATCTGGATAGAGAACCGGGCATTTATCCCCTTCCCCACAAATATGGGCAACAGGAACAGACAACCCGCTCCGGCGGTGCTTTCCCTGGAGGGAGAAGCGCTGGAGTTCATCTCCGGATACCCGCGAATACCAATCGGCCGGGTAGATGGAAATTCACGGGTCAAAACCACATGGATCATTCAGATGGAAAAACCCGGCAGTATAAACCTGAAGCTGGAAAGCAAAACCGCCGGCCATGACCAGCTTACCATAAACATAGGAGGATAGAGTCATGAAAAAGAGCTTCATACTAGTATTCGCTATAAGCATTATAGCCACCACCTTCACCTCCGCACAGGATGCAGGCCTTACACTTCGCTTCGATCACTATTACGATTACGGCCAGCTGGTGGAGGCCATGCAAAAACTGCACCAGGCCTATCCCGGGCTGACTGCTCTGGATCTGGTGGGATACAGCGAGGAGGACAGGGCCATCTATGCACTGACCATTTCAAATCCAAAAACCGGCGATCATTTGTCGAAGCCAGGCGTCTATGTGGACGGCAATATTCATGGCAACGAGGTTCAGGCCGGAGAAGTCTGTCTTTACCTGGCAAACAGGCTGCTGTCACTTTATGGCAGCAATGAACAAATCACCTCCCTGGTAGATAAGAACAGTTTTTACATCATCCCGGCTGTGAATGTGGATGGACGCTATCATTTTTTTGAAGATGCCAATACTTCCAGTTCGAGCCGTAGCCTGCTCAGGCCGAAAGATGATGACAGAGACGGTCTGTTTGATGAAGATCCTAACGATGACCTGGATGGGGACGGAAATATCTGTGACATGCGAAAAAGGGATCCCAACGGAACCCACCGGACCGATCCCTACGATTCCAGGCTGATGGTCCGGGTGAAGCCCGGAGAGAAGGGAGAATGGATACTCCTGGGCCGGGAAGGCATTGATAATGATGGAGACGGAAGGATCAACGAAGACACCGAGGGCTATGTGGATCCAAACAGGAACTGGGGCTACAACTGGGCCCCCAACTATGTCCAGAGAGGAGCCGGATACTACCCCTTATCGGGAACAGGCCTGAAAGCCATTGCAGACTATTTGCTCAACCGGCCCAATGTGATCATGGTCTGGGCCTTTCATAATTCGGGGGGAATGTTTCTCAGAGGACCTTCCACCCAGGAGGAGGGAGAGTTTCCCCAGGGCGATCTGAGAGTTTATGACTACCTGGGCAAAAACAGCGAGATGATCACTCCGGGATATCAGTACCTGCTGGTCTGGAAGGACCTTTACTCCACCTATGGGGATTTTACCGGTTTTACCACCAATATCATTGGATCCTATGGTTTTGTAGGAGAATTGTATCAATCTTCGGCCGAAACCTACGCGCTGAATGAAAAGTTGAAAAAACCGGGTGAGAGAAGCCGGGAAGAGGGAGCCGAGGATTCAAATCATCAGCGTCTGCAGTTTAATGACCATGTGGTGCAGGGCGAACTCTTCAAACCGTGGACCCCTTTCAATCATCCGGTTTATGGAGAGATTGAGATTGGCGGATGGACAAAAATGAGTTCCAGGCTGCCCCATCCTTTTATGCTCCAGGACCTGGTTCACAGAAACGCCAGCGCAGTAATTTTTACAGCTGCTCAGACTCCCGAAATTAAAGCAGAGCTCATCGAAAAAAAGGAAATTGGGAAAAACCTATACCAGGTCAGAATCCGCCTGATAAATAATCATGCCATACCCACGCTCACTTACCAATCCTTGAAAAACAAATCACACCGACAGGATATTCTGAAGGTTTCCGGACCGTCCATTCAGGTGGTGGCCGGCGGAAAGTTGCTGGATGCTCACCTGAACCAGAGTGAATATAAAGAACACAAGCCACAAATCCAGTTTATCCAGATACCGGGTTTTGGAAAGGTGGAATATCAGTTCCTGATTTCAGGAAAAGGAAGTGTGGTGGTGGATTATTCCTCCTTAAAAGCCAGGGACCAGCAACTGGAGTTTAATCTTTAGCAGAAAACAGTCCGGTCGAAAAACCGCGTCACTCCTTTCAGATCGTCACTCCGTTTGTCAAATTGCGGACAAAATGTTACGATTCGTAACTATTTATGCCATAATATATATTTTTTGTTACTTATTTGTCATTGTAGATTATATATTCATATATTTGAAGCCTGTTTAATGTTAATTTGTAACAAAGAATATGGCTTATGTGTGGATTTTCGGTTTATACAGGCGATGACAGGATGCTGCGGCTACAGGTGGTCAGCGAGTTTCAAAAAATAAAATACAGGGGTCCGGATAATTCGGTGGCCTGTGACCTTGGAAGCCATGGATGGATGGGCTTTCACCGGCTGAAGATCATCGATACATCGGACGCCGGGAACCAGCCCCTGATCCACAAAGGACTGCACCTGGTTGCCAATGGGGAGGTATACAACTACAAAAGCCTGAAGGAGCATTACGAAGAGTCCTATACCTTCCGGTCGGAGAGCGATTGTGAAGTGATCATTCCCATGTTTATGGAACTGGGGATGGAAGAGACGGCGCGGCAGCTCGACGCCGAGTTTGTCTGCGTGCTTTACGATGCCGAGGTGGACAAGTATTATGCTGCCAGGGATCCGGTAGGTATCCGCCCCATGTTTTATGGCTATGCCTCCGACGGAAAGATCATGTTCGCGAGTGAAATGAAAGCCCTGAGCAAGCTTTGCACGGTAGTCAGGCCTTTCCCCCCGGGTCACATCTTCGATGGAGAAAAGTTTATTTCTTACCGGGATATTTCAGCGGTCGAAGAGGAGACCGGGGAGGAGACCGGGGAGGTCTTCGCACAAATAAACAAATACCTCACCCGGGCGGTGGAAAAAAGGCTGCAGGCCGATGTGCCGGTAGGATTTCTTTGCAGCGGCGGACTCGATTCCAGCCTGGTGTGTGCCATTGCAGCCCGGATGATGGACAAACCCATCCGGACCTTTGCGGTTGGTATTGACAAAGATCCCATCGACACCAAATATGCCCGGATTGTTGCTGATTACCTGGGGGCCGATCATACCGAAGTGCTCTTCACCAAACAGGATATTTTTGACACCCTGAGCACTCTGATCTACCATATTGAGACCTATGATATCACCACCATCAGGGCCTCCATGGGCATGTACCTGGTGAGCAAATACATTAGCGAACATACAGATATCAAGGTCCTGATGACCGGGGAGATCAGCGATGAGATCTTCGGCTACAAGTATACCGATTTTGCTCCCTCCCCTTCTGCCTTCCAGCAAGAGGCGGAGAAGCGCCTGAAAGAGATCTATATGTACGATGTGCTGAGGGCCGACCGGAGTATCTCCTCCAACGGACTGGAGGCCAGGGTTCCTTTCGGAGATCTGGATTTCGTCAAATATGTAATGAGCATCCCGCCCGAAAAAAAGATGAACTTCACCGGCATTGGCAAATATTTATTGCGCAAGGCCTTTGAGGGTGACTATCTTCCGCATGACATTTTATACCGGGAGAAGGCGGCATTCTCTGATGCAGTGGGTCACAGTGTGGTAGACAACCTGAAGGCCTATGCCGAAGAAATGTACAGCGATGAGGACCTGATGGATGCCGAACTGAAATATACCCATGCCACACCCATTTCCAAGGAGTCGCTGATGTACCGCGATATCTTCGAGTCTCACTTCCCCGGCCGTTCAAAAGCCGTGGCCGATTTCTGGATGCCCAACAAAGAGTGGGACAACTGCGATGTAAATGATCCCAGTGCACGGGTGCTTCCCAATTATGGGAAAAGCGGAGAATAGACCAGAAAGACACCGTTTTGTATAGACCGCCCCGGAAAGGCGGTCTTTTTTTTCAGACTGCCTGTCTTCACAGCCCTTGGTTTCTGGCTGCTTCAAGAATAAAGTATACGATTTTTACAGTTTTACTTGACAATCGTATATTTTTTACCTTATATTTGTACGAAATATGTGTTTTATTACTTATTTCGTAATTTCATGAGCTCTAAGTATAATCCTAAAAGGGAACAAATCCTGAAGACCGGAAAGGAATTATTCTGGAAATTTGGCTTCAAAAGGGTCACCATTGAGGAGATCTGCAAGGAGGCCGGCACCAGTAAAATGACCTTCTACAAATATTTCAGCAACAAGATGGATCTGGTGAAAACCATCATGGACAGGATTCTCCAGGACTCCCTGGAAAAATACAGACAAATATTGGCCAGCGATATTCCCTATTCGGAAAAAGTAACTGGCATGATCCAGCTGAAAAGAGATCAGATCGAAACCATGAGCAGCGAGTTTTTCAGAGATTATGTTCAGAGTGGCGATCCCGAATTACTTGCATATCTGGAAAAGGTTTCCGTGGAAAGCATGCAAATTTTCATGGACGACTTCCATAAAGCGCAAGAGAAGGGGGATATCCGGAAAGATCTCAAAGTGGAATTTATCATGATTGTCATGAACCGCCTGATTGATATGGCCCATGAGCATGCGCTTCTGGACCTGTACAAAAATCCCCAGGACCTGGTTTTGGAAATTACCAAATTCCTTTTTTACGGCATCCTCAACAGGGAGCTTCATACTTGAAAGAGTGATGGAAAGATATCCTTTCATACTGGCACTTATTTTGAGCATTCTCCTGACTCCCGGGAAGGCAGAGGCTCAGTCGCTGGAATTCAGGGGACAGGCCATCGGGTGGACCACCCTGAACCCGGCCGATCCTTTCCAGGCCCAGGCCGGGCTCCGGTATATCCCGGAACTAAGTTTCTCCGTACCCGGTGGTAAATACACCTTTGAAGGGGAGTTTTCAGCCAACCTCTGGGCCAGCGGGATCTACAGCGGCGATTCCATCGATCTGGATGAAGAGATCTCTCCCTACCGGATGTGGGTAAGATTCTCCGGAGATCAGTTTGAGCTCCGGGCCGGATTGCAAAAGATCAATTTTGGTTCGGCTCAAATGTTCCGTCCCCTGATGTGGTTCGACCGGATTGATCCCCGGGATCCCCTGCAGCTCACCGACGGGGTTTACGGGCTTCTGGGCCGCTATTATTTCCTGAATAATGCCAATATCTGGCTCTGGGGACTTTACGGGGATGATAAGATAAAGGGATGGGAGTTTATCCCCAGCAGGAAGAACAGCATGGAATACGGAGGCAGAGTTCAATTGCCGCTGTACACCGGAGAGATCGCAGCCAGCTATCATCACCGGATCGCCGACCCGGGACCGGTCCTGCCGGATTCCATCACCCTGGGCGAAGACTCGCCGGAAAACCGGATCGGACTCGACTTCAAACTAGACCTGGCTGTGGGACTGTGGGCCGAGCTGGCCCTGAGCAAACAGGATTTCACTTTTACGTCCCTGAATTATAAAAGCTTGATCAATATGGGGATGGATTATACCTTCTCCCTGGGCAACGGGTTAAATATGATGGCAGAAGGTTTTGGCTACCTGCAGGGTGAAAGGCCCTTCTCCCCGGAACAGGAACTCTGGTTCGGCCTGCTTTCGGCCAGCTACCCCATCAACATCATTCACAATGTGAGCGCCATGCTCTTCTATGACTTCAGTAGCAAGAATCTCTACCGCTTTATTAACTGGTCGGTAGCATACGATAAATGGAGCTTTTACATCATGGGATTCTGGAACCCGGATACCTATACCCTCTACAATGTGGACCCGCGCACGAGCCTTTATGGCGGCTGGGGATTCCAGCTGATGGCTGTATTTAATCATTAAAAACGATCATATAAAAAAGGAGTAATGAAAAACGGAAGTATTATCACCATTGAAAACCTGATCAAGAGTTTTCCTGTTGGTGTGGGCAAATTCACCGCCCTGAATGACATTTCACTCACTTTCGAAAAAGGAGAGTTCTCCGGTATTGTGGGCCCGTCCGGCTCTGGCAAAACCACCCTGCTGAATATCCTGGGTTCTCTGGATACACCCAGCCAGGGGCTTACCAATGTTCTGGGAACCACATCCTCTCAGAGGAATCCAAAGGTAGCTGCAACCTTAAGAAAAAAGCATATCGGGTTCATCTTCCAGACCTACAACCTGATGTCTGTATACACGGTCTACGAAAACGTGGAGTTCCCGCTTCTCTTGCTGAAGACGCCTTCTGCCGAACGCAGAAAGGCGGTCCTGGAAGCCCTGGAATGGGTCGGACTCACCGATAAAATAAAATCAAAACCCCCCATGCTGTCAGGAGGTGAAAGCCAGCGGGTTGCCATAGCCAGAGCCATGGTAAAAAAGCCGGACCTGGTCCTGGCCGACGAGCCCACCGCCAATCTGGATGCAAAAAATTCTCACCACATTCTCCAGACCATGGAGAAACTGAATAAAGAACTGGAAACCACCTTTGTTTTCGCTACCCACGATGAAAAAGTGATCGGATATCTGAGACGGATCATCAGGCTGGAGGATGGCAAGGTGGTTTCAGATGAGAACGTAAAAAACAGAAAACCATGATCGCATTTAAACTGGCATATAAAAACCTTTTGGGTGCAGGCTTGCGGACACTGCTGATTGTCTTTGTCCTTTCGCTGGCCTATGTGCTGATAATCTATATGAACGGGCTCTACCAGGGATGGGACCGGCAGGCCCGGATCGAAACCATCGCCTGGGAGGTGGCCATGGGACAGTACTGGCATAACAAGTACGATCCCTATGACGCCATGACCCTGACCGATGCCCATGCAAAGGTCCCGGCCGGACTGGAAGCCAGTGCTTCCGAAGGCAAAACCGCACCGATCCTGGTTACCCAGGCCACCATCTATCCGGAAGGCAGAATGATGGGAGTATTGCTGAAAGGCATCGATACCCGGCAGAAGATCCTCTCACTTCCCACCGGCCTGCTGGATCCGGATTCAGAGGAGATCACCGCCATAGTGGGAACCCGGCTGGCCAAATCGGCCGGACTGGAAACCGGAGATTACCTGCTGATCCGCTGGAGGGATGTTCACGGCACCTTTGATGCCACGGAGCTGAAAATTGCAGGAATCTTCCGTACAAGCGTTCCCGCCGTGGATAAGGGCCAGGTCTGGATCCCGCTGAGCACTCTCCGGAGAATCGCCGGCATGCCCGGAGAAGCCTCCCTGATCGTCGTAAATGAGTCTCCTGAAGATGAAAGCAGCATCGCCGGCTGGGACTTCAAAGGCCATGACTTCCTTTTCAAAGAGCTGGAAGAAATGATTAAGACCAAATCGGTGGGAGGATCCATCTTCTATATCATTATCCTCGCCCTGGCCCTGCTGGCCGTATTCGACACCCAGGTCCTTTCCATCTTCCGCCGTCAGCGTGAAATCGGGACTTATATTGCCATGGGGATGACCCGCAGGCAGGTGGTAGGAATCTTTACCGTAGAAGGAGGCATGCATGCCTTCCTCGCTGCCATCCTGGGAGCGGTTTACGGATTTCCGCTGCTTCTCTGGACCCGGAAAAGCGGCATCAAAATGCCGGAAGGAACCGATGACTTTGGAATGGCCGCCGCTGAACATATGTACCCCTACTACAGCCTGGCCCTGATCGTGGGGACCATCATCCTGGTGATGCTGGCCACCACCCTGGTCAGTTACCTGCCATCGCGGAAGATCAGTAAAATGAATCCCAACGATGCCATAAGGGGTAAAATTCAATAATTAAAAACGAAAAACCATGTTACGATTTTATATAAAAGGCCTGTTCAGAGACCGTTCCAGGAGCCTGATGCCCGTGATTGTGGTAGCCATCGGGGTCACTCTGGTGGTCTTGATGCAGTGCTGGGTGACCGGAGTTCTGGGCGATATGATTGTCTTCAATGCCCGCTTTACCACCGGACATGTAAAGGTAATGAGCAGGGCCTACAGTGAAAATACAGACCAGCAACCAAATGACCTGGCATTGCTGGGCACCGGAGAGATCCTGCAGATTCTTTCCAGCGAAAACCCCGGCATGGATTGGGTCGAGCGGATCCAGTTCGGTGGACTGGTAGACGCTCCCGACGAAAACGGGGAAACCAGGTCCCAGGGGCCCGGCGGCGGGATGGCCGTGGACCTGCTCTCGCCCGGTTCCGGAGAGGCAGAAAGGCTGAACCTGGAGAAATCCCTGGTCCGGGGTCGTTTGATCCGGTCGCCAGAGGAAATAATCCTGAGTGATCAATTTGCTACCAAACTGGAGGTGGAGCCGGGCGATCCGGTGACCCTGATCAGCACCACCATGTACGGGGCCATGTCCATCACCAATTTTACCGTCTGCGGGACCCTTAATTTTGGTGCTGCAGCTTTGGACCGTGGAGGGATGATCGCTGATATCAGCAGCATTCGGATGGCCCTGGATATGCAGGATGCTACCGGCGAAATCCTGGGCTATCTGCCCGGGGGGGAATACGATGATCTGCAGGCTTCTTCCATATCTGCCTCATTTAATGAAACTTATTCGGATCCGGAAGATGAATTCTCTCCGCTGATGTTCAGTCTGCGTGAGCAGGGAAGCATGACCATGATCCTGGATCTGGTAGATTATTTCCGAAGTATAATCATTGGGGTGTTTCTGGTTGCCATGGCCATTGTACTCTGGAATTCCGGATTGCTGGGCGGATTGAGACGCTATGGCGAGATGGGGCTGCGAATAGCCATGGGCGAAGAGAAAGGGCACATATACAGAAGCCTGATTACCGAATCCGTTTTCATAGGCCTGGCAGGATCCTTTGTGGGTACAGCCTTTGGCCTGTTTTTTGCTTCACTGTTAACCAGGGGGATCGACTTTGGTGGCATGATGCAAAGCTCCAGCATGATCATGCAGGGAGTGATGAAAGCCCGAATCACACCGGAAGCCTATTACATCGGTTTTATTCCCGGGATCTTTGCCACCGCCCTGGGAACCGCCCTGGCAGGGATCGGTATTTTTAAAAGAAAAACTGCACAACTCTTCAAAGAACTACAGGCATGACACATTTAAAACATAAAATTCAGATAGTAATCGTATTCACGCTGTTTTACAGTGTATTATGGTCTCAGCCAACAGGAAATGAAATCCTCGACAGGATCGATGCCAACATGTCGGCCGAAACCCGTTATGTAAAATCCAAAATGATCATCCATGGTCCGCGCAGCTCACGGACCGTGGAATCGGAAAGCTGGGGCCAGGGGGAATCCTCTTTTACGGAATACCTGGCCCCGGCCCGGGAAAAGGGCACCAAGATGCTGAAGCTGGAGGACAAGCTCTGGATCTTCTCCCCTTCTACCGACCGGACCATACAGATCTCCGGGCATATGCTCCGCCAGTCGGTGATGGGATCCGACCTCTCTTACGAAGATATGATGGACGACAGGAAGCTGAGCGAGGTATATGATGCCGGGGTGGTGGGCTCAGAAACTATAGGTGAATACGATTGCTGGATCGTGGAGATGAATGCCACAGCGGAAGATGTGGCCTACCAGATGCGCAAGCTCTGGGTGGACAAGGACCGTTATATTCCCCTTAAAGAAGAACTCTATGCAAAAAGCGGGAAGCTGCTTAAAAAGAATGAATTAACTAATATTACACGACATGGTTCCCGCTGGTATCCCGGTAAAATGACCTTCAAGGATATGCTAAAACAGGGTGCTGGAACCGAGTTTATAATTGATGAAATTCAATTTGATGTGGAGATCCCGGAACATATTCTGAGCAAAGCATCCCTAAGATAATTTTCATGAAAAGACGACAATTTATTCAGCATACAGGAACAGCTGCAGGCGCCATGCTTGCAGTTCCATCCTTATTTCCGGCCTGCTCCGGATACGACCCTATGTCGCGTATCGGTCTGACCACAGTGGTCTTCCGAAACCGTTTCTTCAGTACCAATCCCGATGTAAGCGGAGAAGTACTCAGCCTGGAAAAAATCCCGGAATACTTCCGGGATCGTTTTGGAATCTATCAGCCTGAATTCTGGTCCAAACATTTTGAATCCAGGGAAAAGTCCTACCTGAAAGATGTGAAGAGTGCCCTGGATAAAAATCACTGCCGCTTAATCAATATCCAGGCTGATACCCCGGGAAAAGATATGTCCGATCCGGAAAACAGCAGTCTGGCCGTAGAGGAGATCAAAGAATGGATTGATTTGGGAGCCTATCTAGGAGCCAGAATGGTTCGTGGCAGTTTCATGCAGCAATCTCTGGAGGAAGGCATAAAATCAACCAGAAAGTTAGTCAGCTATGCCGCCGGCAAAGGTCTTGTTTTCCTGTCCGAAAATCATTTTGACCTGATGTCAGATCCGGAAAAGCATGTAAAGGTGGCCCGGGAAGTCGATGACCGTAATTTTGGTTTGCTGGCCGACTTCGGAAACTATCCCGAGTCGACCGACAAATATGAAGCCCTCCGGATGATCGCCCCCTATACCCGGCTGGTCTCGGCCAAAACTCATGGCTTTAATGAGAATTATGAACATACCGGATTCGATTTCGATCGCTGCGTAAGAATCATGGAAAAAGTCGGCTTTAAAGGAGTCTATTCCCTGGAACAGTGGGAAGATGGCTTGCCCGCTTACGATTTTGAAAGAATCGTTGACTGGATGATTGAACATGTTATAGCCAATACGACCTGAATCTGAATTCTCAGGTTAGCGGGTCAGGGCCATGGACATAGAGAAAAGGATCAGAAAGAGAGAGGTTCCGAAATAGAACAGAGAGGCTCTGAATTTCCGGCGGGGATCTTTGGACTTTTTTATATAGACCCTGCCCAATTGTGTCAGGAAAAGAGCAAAAATCATCAGGGCGATATGTTCAATGGCCCAGAACCTGAGAGATGCATCGTTTTGAGTGTTTGGGACTTCCCAAACCGGCCCTTCCAGCTCGGAACGAAGCAGGTAATAAACCAGGAATCCAAGGATTAGCTGCAGATAAAGGGCCACATTGAATATCAGGGAAAGCACCTGATCATCTCTTCCGTATTCTGTCTTCCTGACCAGTCCCCGGATCGACATAACAATGGTGGCGATGCCGGCAAGCAGGGTAATGGAACTGATGATAATATGGATCTTAAAAGCTAAGGAGTAAATCATAGGAACACGAAAATAAAAAAAAACCACCCGATTTCCACCCCAGATGGTTTTTTTAATCCAATTTAGCTATGTTGTTACCTTTTACCTGATAACTACCCTACAAGTATAAAACCAAATTCTGAAGATATTCTGAAGAGCTTACTCCGGCAGGACTATCTTAAATGTATGCTTTTGATTTTCAAAGGTATAATTAATTTTATATCCATAGTTTTCACATACTTTTTTCACCAGCGATAAGCCAAGGCCAAAATTACCGCTTCGCCTGATGTCCCTGACAAAGCGTGTAAACAGCTCCTCCTGGCTAAAGGCCAGAGGAGGACCGTCATTTCTTATGATCAGGCTTCCCGGCCTGGTTTCCAGAACAATAGTGCCACCCTCAACATTATGTACGATCGCATTTTTAAGGAGGTTGGCTGCCAGCAGGTCTGCCAGTCCCTGGTCCATCAAAAGGACCTGTCCCCCATCCTGAAAATGCTTCTCAATTTTAATATTTCTCAACTCTATGTATTCCTGTAACAAATCCAGGTGGCCTTCCAGAAGTCTGCTCAGTCCGATCTCCTCTTTTTCCGTGAATTGCCTGTTTTCAATGCGCGTAATCAGGGTCAGCGTGGAATTGAGTCTCGACAACTGATGCACACTGGTGTTGATGGCCTCCAGGCATTTCATCTCCTCCTCGCCCAGGTTTTTCGACTGAATCAGCAACTCGGTCTTGGACTTGATAACTGCAAGGGGTGTTTGCAATTCATGGGTGGTATGATCGGTATACTCCTTCAGCTCTTTATAATCGTTTGCCAGCCGCCGGGTCATTACTTCCAGCACCTGCTTCAGTTCATCAAACTCCTGGATATCCTGCTCTCCCAGTATCACGGGCTCTTTCGTGGTTTCGAAACGTTTCAGCTTCTCAATGGCTTCAAAAAAATCCCGCCATAAACTGGCAAAAATGAATCTGTTCAGAATGAATATCCCGGTCAGAAAAAGAATGACCATCAGGGTAATCATCAGCGTCACCCGCTCCACGAGTTTATCCGAAGGGGTCGTGGATTTGTAGATTTTTACCAGGAATAAACGACCCTCCTTTATAAAATTGAACTGCAGGTAACGAAAGGTCCTGAATTGCTCATCCTTTACATCCAGCATCAGAGTATCTCCAAAAATATCCTCTGCCTGAACATGCTCGTCCACCTCCTGAATCCAGACAGAATCCAGCCCCGGTATCGATCTGAGTTCCGCCCCGTCATTATGCTCCAGATAATCTTCCACAAGCTCCTTCAAATCGCCCAGCTCCCTGTCCAGGTTGGACAGGCTCATGTTCTTCAGTACCTGAAAAAAGATGACCCCCATGATAAAAAACAGAAACAGGGATAAGGTGGCAATCAGAAGTGTGGACTTGGTAAGGAGTTTCATGGTTCTTAATCAAGAGAAAATTTGTAACCTATCCCGTATATGTTCTGCACATAATCGGGACAGCCCGCATCCATCAGCTTCCGTCTCAGATTTTTCAAATGTGTATAGACAAAATCGTAGGATCCGTAATCACCTCCGTACTCACCCCACAAATAGTCGGCAATTCCCTCCTTGGTCACCACCCGGTTGCGGTTGGCCATGAAATAGAGAAGCAGATCCATTTCTTTCTGGGTCAGGTCGACCGGCTTTTCATCCACATAGCAGGTACGCTCTTCCGGTTCCACCTTGATCCGGTCAAAACGTAGCATCTCACCCCCTTTTAAACGCGTACGCCGGATAACCGAGTGTACCCGGGCCGCCAGTTCAGATAAATGAAAAGGCTTTACCAGGTAATCATCGGCCCCGGCATCAAGCCCTTCCACCCTTTGTTCAATCGCATTCCTGGCTGAGATGATAATAATCCCCGATTTTGATTCATTTTCCCTGGCAAGCCTCACCAGGCCGAGTCCGTCTCCATCAGGCAGGTTAAGATCGATCAGCATACAGAGATAATCATGTTTGTCAAGTACGGCGGCCCCTGTATGATAATCCGGAGCCCGCTCGCACCTGAAGCCCTCCATCTCCAAATAGGAAACCATCGAATCCATTAAAGAGGTCTCATCCTCTACAATTAGTATCTGCATGCCATTGGATTTGCGACAAAATAACAAAAACTTAACTAAATTAGCTCTTAAACCCATCCATGAATCCATGAAAAGATATTTCCTTATCACCTTTCTTCTGACAGGAGGAATCACCCTCATGGCCCAGGTAAAAGCACCCGTACTCAGCGGCCGGGAGAAACTCAGCATGTACCAAAGCCATGAAGAGATGCGAAGCTCCTCTTCATACGGGGATTTGCACTGGCAATTTATCGGACCCACCAATATTAGTGGTCGTTGCACTGACGTGGAAGCCATAGGACCCAAGGGGCAAAACTATACCATCTGGGTAGCCACAGCCTCCGGCGGGGTGTGGAAAAGCACCAATGAGGGGGTTACATTTGAAGCTGTATTTGAGCAGCAGGGCACTTCCACCATCGGCGATCTGGCGATTTCACCCTCCAATCCGGAAATCGTATGGGCAGGGACCGGCGAAGCAAACATTTTCAGATCGTCCAATCCCGGTTGCGGGATCTGGAAAACTACAGACGGGGGCGAGACCTGGGCACATATGGGCCTCGAGGAGACTTTTACCATTTCCCGGATCCTGGTCCACCCGGAAAACCCGGATATCGTCTATGTGGCAGCTTCGGGACACGAGTGGACAGAAAACAAGGAGCGTGGACTTTATAAGACCACCGACGGAGGAGAAAACTGGAAGAAGATATTCTACAAAGGCCCTGAAAGCGGGATCAGCGACCTGCTGATGGATCCCCGCGATCCGGAGGTTCTCTATGCAACCACCTGGCAGCGTACCCGTTTGAAGTGGAACGATCCGCGTACCTACGAAAGTTACAAGAACAACGGGGTATGGAAGACCACCAATGGCGGCTCGAACTGGAAGCAGCTCACCCGGGGCCTTCCTGAATCCAGACACATGGGTCGCACCGGAATTGATGTGGCACGCTCCAATCCGGATGTGGTATATGCCTTTGTGGATGATTATGAGATCGCTTTCAAGGCCGAAGAGGGAGAACTGGATTCCTATGGACGGCCCCGTGCGGATGTGATCAAGGGAGCCACCCTCTACCGGTCCGACGATGCCGGTGAAAACTGGAGACAGGTGAGCGGCCTTACCGAAGAAACAAAGAAATATATGTCGGGGCATTCAGGCACTTATGGCTGGGTTTTCGGTCAGATGCGCGTGGACCCCAATGACGAGAACCGGATCTATACCCTTGGGCTGTGGATCAATATCTCCAGCGACGGAGGGGCCACCTTTGACCCCATCAGGGGGAAGATTCATGCCGATCAGCACGGTATGTGGATCGATCCCGGTAACTCCAACTATATCCTTGCCGCCCACGATGGGGGTATCAGTGTCTCTTATGACAAGGGCGAAAACTGGCGGAACCTGATCAAAGAGCTCCCGCTGGCGCAATTCTATAATGTGGAATTTGATCACAGTAATCCCTTCCGGGTGTTTGGTTCTGTCCAGGACCATCATAGCTTCTACAGCGAAGTGGATCTTTCCCGGGGAAGGGATCACATACCTCCTTCCGAATGGGAATATACCCTGGGAGCCGAGGGAAGTACCCATGTGGTGGATCCAAGAGACAACAACTCCATATATGCGTCTCTTTTTTACGGGAAACTGGCCAAAGCCACCGTGGATGGCTATCCCGATGATATGGAATGGGTCTTGCCCTCAACCTTCCCGGAGGAGCCTGAATTCAGGGGACAGTGGATGGCTCCCACCCTGCTTTCCAATCACAATCCGGATATCGTCTATCACGGGGTTCAGCATGTGTTGAAGTCCACGGATAAAGGTGGAACCTGGGAACAGATCAGCCCTGATCTCACCTATAACGATCCGGAAAAACAGGGAGATATCAGCTACCAGACCATCACCGCACTGGAGGAGTCGACCTTTAACTCTAAACTTCTTTATGCCGGTACTGACGATGGCAGACTCTGGAGAACCAGAGACGGAGGAAAAACCTGGGAAGATATCCGCAAGGAGCCCCTGCCAGTCAAATGGATCTCGAGGATCGTGGCCTCGCAGTACAATTTCGGCACCGTTTACCTCACCCAGACCGGACGCAGGGATGATGATGCTGCCGTTTACATCTGGCGCTCTTCCGATTTTGGCAACACCTGGGAAGACATTTCTTCCAATGTTCCGGCCGGACCGGTCAATGTGATCCGGGAAGATCCGGAAAAGGAAGATATCCTGTACCTGGGAACCGATGTGGGAGTCTATGTTTCAAAAGATAAGGGAAAGAGCTGGGAAGTACTGGGCAATCTTCCCTGCACTTATGTACATGATCTGGCCATTCATCCACGCGAAAACATGATTTTAGCTGCCACCCATGGCCGGGGTATGTTTGTTTTGGATGCCAACCCGGTTAACCAGGAAAAAAAAGATAATAAAGAACCATAAGCATGTACACCATTTATCACAATCCCCGCTGCAAAAAGAGCCGGGCAGCTTTGCAATATGCCCTGATTAAAAAGCTGGATATTCAGATACGTGAATACCTGAAAGATCCCCTATCGGAAGAGGAACTGACAGCCCTGGTCATGAAACTTCACATCAAACCCTTTGAGCTGGTCAGAACCCGGGAAGAGGTCTATAAAAAGGAGTTGAAAGGCCTGAACCTGAATGACGAAGAATGGATCAAAGTGATGGTCGAAAATCCAAAGCTGATTCACCGGCCCATTGTGGAGGGGAAGTACAAAGCAGTGGTGGGCGATCCCCCTGAAAACATCGATCAGCTCTGAGCAACCTTTTATCTTCACTTTGCGTATGTATGGTATAAAGTGAAGAACATGAAAAAGCTTCCTCTGGTCCTTTTCCTGATCCTCCCCCTGTTCCTCTTCTCGTGTAAGAAGGACGACGGACCCTATATCCAGATCAAGAACATTGAGAACCTGATTTATGAAGCCATCCGGGACTTCCGGATCAGTGAAGGGGAAGATGGCCCCTTTGTTCACCAGTATTTTGTTGTGGGTGAGGCACAGATATATTCCTATAAAATGGCCAATGGGGTGGTGGAGCTAAATACCGGCGGACTGGATGAGCACTGGGATGCCCTGCTCGAAAAATACAGTTTTTACAACCTCCATGAACTGGTACTTAAGACTGCATCAGGCGATGAGGATGAAATCCTGCTTGAGTTGCTTCAATTAACGGATGGGGAAGCTGTCCTGCTGGAAGATGTTACACAGTGCGGCGTGGGAGTAGAATCCGATACCGAAAGGAACAACTACATCACCGTTCTTCTGGCCAAGGCCGATTCCTGATTCAATTTCTTTCAAAGAACATCTGATTTTCCTGCTTTTTCTCAATTCTGATTGAGTATATTTAAACTTTAAACAGACTCATCATGAAAACCAGGATTGAAAAGGATACCATGGGCGAGGTGAAAGTGCCTGCCGACAAGTATTGGGGCGCACAAACCCAACGATCAAAAGAGAATTTCAAAATAGGCGATGGCAGGATGCCCAAAGAAATTGTCCAGGCCTTCGGTTACCTAAAAAAAGCAGCAGCAGCCACCAACCTGGAACTTGGGGTGCTTTCGGAAGAGAAGGCTTACCAGATCATGGAGGTTTGTGATGAGATTATTGAGGGGCAGCTGGACGATCAGTTCCCTCTGGTGGTCTGGCAGACCGGATCCGGAACCCAATCCAACATGAATGTGAATGAGGTGGTGGCCAACCGGGCCCACGTGATTCAGGGAAATACACTTGGAGAAGGCAAGCGGCTGATACATCCCAATGACGATGTAAATAAGTCTCAGTCGTCCAATGACACCTTCCCTACCGCCATGCATATCGCGGCATACAAAGTGCTTACCGAAATTACCATCCCCGGGGTAAAGGATCTGAGGGACACCCTCAAGGAAAAATCAGATGCCTGTATGAACGTGGTAAAGATCGGCCGCACGCACTGGATGGATGCCACTCCTCTCACACTGGGCCAGGAGTTTTCCGGATATGTATCCCAACTCGATCACGGTTTGAAGGCGCTGATCAACAGCCTAGATCACCTGACCGAACTGGCCCTGGGCGGGACCGCAGTCGGAACCGGGATCAATACACCGGAAGGGTATGCGACCCTGGTAGCCAGGAACATCGCCCGCTTTACCGATCTGCCCTTTATTACCGGTTCCAATAAGTTCGAAGGTCTGGCAGCCCATGATGCCATTGTGGAAACCCATGGTGCTCTGAAGACTCTGGCCGTCAGTCTGATGAAAATAGGCAACGACATCCGCATGCTGGCTTCAGGTCCGCGCTGCGGCATCGGGGAAATCATTATTCCTGCCAACGAACCGGGCTCTTCCATTATGCCGGGTAAAGTAAATCCCACTCAGGCAGAAGCGCTTACCATGGTCTGTGCCCAGGTGATGGGAAATGATGTGGCCATCAACATCGGAGGAAGCAATGGCCATTTTGAACTCAACGTATTCAAACCGATGATGATCGCCAATTTCCTGGAATCGGCACGACTCCTTGGAGATGCCTGTAGCTCCTTCAACGAAAACTGCGCTCTTGGAATTGAGCCAAACCATGCCAGAATAGAAGAAAACCTGAATAATTCTCTGATGCTGGTCACTGCCCTCAATCCCCATATCGGCTATGAGAAAGCGGCTGAAATTGCAAAAAAAGCACACAAAGAAGGCACTACACTGAAGGCGGCTGCCCTGGCTCTGAAATACCTCACGGAAGAGGAGTTCGACGAATGGGTCGATCCCTCCAGGATGACCGGATTGCTGTAGCGGGTAAGCGCGGCATAATCATGACAAAAAGCATTGTTAGGGTCTGCGTAAAGTAGTTACTTTATGCTTCAACTTTACCTATCATGAAAGAAGAGGGGAATAAAAAGCTGTATACTGAATTTCCGGAAATCACCACCACCCTGTGGAAAGAGAAGATCAAGGCCGATCTGAAGGGGGCAGATTACCAGAAAAGCCTGGTATGGAATAGTGATGAAGGTATTCCTGTCAATCCCTTTTACAGGCAGGAGGATATCAAAGATCTGGATTACCTGGAGGGAATTGGAAAGCTGAAATATCCATCGGAGGCAGCCAACGGGTGGCTCATATGCCAGCAGCTTAGTCCGGGAAAAAAACTCCGGGAAACCAACGAAAGAATCAAAGCAGCCCTGAAAGGAGGTGTTCAGGCTGTTCGCCTGCAACTGGGGGAGATCCGGATGGCCGATGTTAACACACTCCAGGAGCTGTTCGACGGAATCTCCCTTCACGAAACTGAACTTCATTTTGGCGGTTGCCTGAGCGCCGACGCCCTCTATACGGCACTTTGCAAACTGGCAACTCATAAAGGAGTCAAAGCTTCAGAATTAAAAGGATGCCTGGGTGCAGATCCCCTGGGGAAAATGGCAGAAACCGGGATTCCCGTTGCAAGTTTTGAAAACCTGGTAAAGCTGGTGAAGCGGGTAAAAGAGACCTCCCCCGGAATGAAGGTCATCGAGGTACATGGATCGCTGATTCAAAACGCGAGCACCGACCTGGTAGAAGAACTGGCCTTTTCTTTGGCAATGGCGAGTGACTATATGGCGATTCTGACCGAAAAAGGAATCGATCCTTTAACGGTTCAGGAAGCCCTCCTGCTGTATCTCGCTTCCGGCCCCAATTACTTCATGGAGATTGCCAAGCTAAGAGCAGCCCGGATTTTATGGGCAAAAATCGCAGAGGCATACGGAGTAGCGACTTCCCGGGCACGCATACGTATTCATTCCGTCTCCTCGCAATGGAACATGACCCTTTATGACCCTCACGTAAATATGCTTCGAGGTACTGCCGAGGCCATGTCCTCCATTCTCGGGGGAGCTGACCTGGTGAATGTGCTGCCTTATGATTATCCCAATGGGAAAGGCAGTGAATTTTCCGACCGTTTAGCCAGGAATGTACAAATCATTCTTCGGGAAGAAGCATACTTTGACCGGGTAGCCGACCCGGCTTCAGGCTCCTATTATTTGGAAAGCCTGACCGATTCGCTTGCAGAAAAAGCCTGGGACCTGTTCTGCGAAGTGGAGTCCCGGGGAGGGTTCCGCCTGGCCTTCGAAGCCGGGTGGATTCAGGAAAAGGTGGAGTCTTCACGCAAGAAAAAAACGGACAGGGCCTCCTCAGGAAAGGGAAGAATTCTGGGGACCAATGCCTACCCCAATTTCCATGAATTAAATCTTCACCAAAAGATTGCCTCCAGCAAAAAAGACATTTCTGATACTGCCGCTTCGACCCTCCGGGCACTTCAACCCTTCCGGCTCTCCTGGCCATTTGAACAGCTTCGTTTAGAAACAGAACACAGCGCTAAAAGGCCCCGGGTACTGCTGCTCAAATACGGGAATCCGGGCTGGATGACTGCCAGAGCCACTTTTGCCGGAAACTTCTTTGCATGTGCAGGTTACGAAATTGTGGACCCCAGCCCGTTCAAAAATCTGGAAGAGGGCATCACATACGCTTCAGGCGGAGATTTCAGTATTGTGGTTCTATGCAGCTCGAACGATGTATATGCAGAGACCGCCCCCGCTGTTCAGCAAACGCTTTCCGGCCTCTCCATGGTAGTGATAGCAGGTTATCCTGCCGACCACATCGATGAATTGAAAAAAGCCGGGATTGAGCATTTTATCCACCGGGACAGCAACGTGCTCCAGACCCTGATAAACTTTAACAAGGCACTTCTTTAAACCAATGACCTTCGAGACCTTATACTGATATGAGACCAGATTTCAAGCAGATAAATTTTCGCGATTTCAAGGTACCCACGCCTAAGGAGCCAGGCTCCGGTCTGTGGGAAACCCCTGAGCATATCTCCATTAAACCGGTATATAGTAAAGAGGACCTGGCTCACATGGAGCACCTCCATTATGCAGCGGGTTTGCCTCCATTTTTACGGGGACCCTATTCTGCCATGTATGCCATGCGCCCCTGGACCATCCGGCAATACGCAGGTTTTTCCACCGCGGAAGAGTCCAATGCTTTTTACCGCCGTAACCTGGCTGCAGGGCAAAAAGGACTTTCTGTGGCCTTCGACCTGGCCACACACCGCGGATATGATTCCGATCACGAACGCGTGGAGGGTGATGTAGGGAAAGCCGGAGTGGCCATTGATTCCATTCTGGATATGAAAGTTCTTTTCGATCAGATCCCGCTCAATCAGATGTCGGTCTCCATGACCATGAACGGGGCCGTACTTCCGGTCATGGCTTTCTATATAGTGGCGGGACTGGAACAGGGGGCTTCCCTGGAAGAGCTAACCGGTACCATCCAGAACGATATTCTCAAAGAATTTATGGTGCGCAATACCTATATCTATCCGCCGGAGATGTCCATGAGAATAATCGCGGATATTTTTGAATACACCTCCAGGAAGATGCCCAGGTTCAACAGCATCAGTATCTCCGGCTACCACATGCAGGAGGCTGGCGCCACTGCCGATATCGAGCTGGCCTATACTCTGGCTGACGGACTGGAATACCTGCGTACCGGGGTAAAGGCAGGTATTGATATTGATTCATTCTCTCCCAGGCTCTCCTTTTTCTGGGCCATTGGCATGAACCATTTTATGGAAATCGCCAAAATGAGAGCTGCCAGGATGTTATGGGCCAAACTGGTAAAACAGTTCAATCCGAAAAACCCGAAATCCATGGCTCTGCGGACCCACTCCCAGACTTCGGGCTGGAGCCTGACTGAGCAGGACCCCTTTAATAACGTTGCAAGGACTTCCATTGAAGCCATGGCCGCGGCACTGGGGCATACCCAATCGCTTCACACCAATGCACTGGATGAGGCCATTGCCCTGCCTACGGATTTCTCCGCCAGGATTGCAAGAAATACCCAGCTTCATTTGCAGGAAGAGACCGAAATATGCCGTTCTCTGGATCCATGGGCCGGGTCCTACTATGTGGAGAGCCTTACCCATGAGATAGCCCGGAGAGCCTGGCAGCACATCGAGGAGATCGAAGATCTGGGTGGAATGGCAGCCGCTATTGAGACAGGCATTCCTAAAATGCGTATCGAAGAAGCTGCCGCCATAAAACAGGCCAGAATTGACAGTGGTAAGGATATCATCGTTGGAGTGAACCGCTACCGCCTCGAAAAGGAAGAACCCATGGACATCCTTGAGGTGGACAATTCCGCAGTCCGCCTCTCTCAACTTGAACGCCTCCATATACTAAAAAGTGAACGGGATAATACAAAAGTGCAGGATTCCCTTAAGGCCATATCTGACTGTGCAAAAAGCGGTAGAGGTAACTTGCTTGAACTATCCATTGAAGCAGCTAAAAGCCGTGCTACCCTGGGTGAGATCTCTTCGGCCATTGAGGCGGTTTCGGGACGTTACAAAGCGGTGATCCGCTCCATTTCAGGAATTTACTCGTCTGAATCAGGAGAAGACCCGGCATTCCGGGAGGCCTGCACCCTGGCCCGGGAATTTGCCTCCAGGGAGGGGCGCCAACCCCGTATAATGATTGCCAAAATGGGACAGGACGGACACGACCGCGGTGCCAAGGTGGTCAGTACCGGATACGCAGATATGGGCTTTGACGTGGATATCGGCCCGCTCTTCCAGACCCCGGGCGAAGCTGCCAAGCAGGCCGTGGAAAACGACGTACATATCCTGGGGGTCTCATCCCTGGCCGCGGGACACAAAACATTGATTCCACAGGTAATTCATGAACTTAAGAAACTTGGAAGGGAAGATATCATGGTCATTGCCGGTGGCGTGATCCCCGCTCAGGATTATGATTTTCTGTACCAATCGGGAGTTATTGCCATTTTTGGTCCCGGTACAAAAGTTTCTGAAGCAGGAAAAGAGATCCTGAAAGTATTACTGGAAACTCATTAGCCTATTAGCTTCTTTTCCAACGTTTCATGATATAAAAATAAGCTTAATCCATGGACCTGTTCCTGAAGAAACTCCTGCTTCTCCGCGAGTTGCAGGGTGGGTTCCAGATCATATCCGCACCACACTTCGTTTTCGAGAAAAACAGCCATGGGGATCAAATCCGAGACAAAACAAGTTCTCTCCTTCCCTGAACCAATGACCGGCACAGCCATACCCCGGGTGTGCCCGTTAAATACCATGAATTCGATCCCGTCGAGATCCCACTCCTCCAGCCAGTGAATCCTGTCGAGGTACTTCAGCAGTTCGGTGCAAAAAGAATCTGCCTCCATGGGATCCGGATTCAAGGCATAGTCATAGTGTTCTTTCAAGACATGATAACGGGCATGGGGAAAGCGCTTCACAATATTCCCCTGAACACGCTTAAACCCTCCGCTGGCATGATCAAAATGCAGATGTGTAAAAACAACATCGGTGATCTGCCCCGGTTCCAGACCCTCTCCGGATAAAAGCTCCTCCAATGGAACCGGGATCTCCAGCCCGTACTCCCTTTGAATTCTCAGTGGCAAAAACCCGGCAGCACCCGGATCAAATAGCACTTTTCGCCCTCCCTTCTCGACCAATAAGGCATTCATAGAAAGCCTCATATATTTATTCTTATCCACTTCATATTGAAGAGAAATCCGCTCTAAACCAAGGGGTTTGATCATCTCCACAGCCTTCACATTTAAATAGCCACAAGGTATGGTCCTGCATTTCATAGTTTATAAAATTAGGAAACTGAAGGCCCCTTTCAAAACATGAAAAAAAATATTTCCATTATTTTCTTTGTAATAAAGAAATTTGATTCTATTTTTGCACTCCGATAAATTATTATCGTTGTTCATGAATAATACGGTCCGTTCGTCTAGGGGTTAGGACGCCAGGTTTTCATCCTGGTAACAGGGGTTCGATTCCCCTACGGACTGCGCTTAAGCCCTGCAAGTCATTGATTTGCAGGGTTTTTTATTGCTCCTTGCGATTGGAAACGAATTCTATAACATTTCATGTTTTTAAGAAGTACTTTATTCCAGCATCCACTTCCACACTGGTTTTATTCTGATTCTTACACCCTCCACTTCAAAATCTCGTTCCATTGATTCGGTAAGTATTAAACCTTCTTTTAAGCCATAAGTATTTGCAGCATCCAGGAGTCCGGCAATTTCCCTATTGTAAGTTGATTCAACTTCAATACTCCATGAAACTTGTATCGCTTCTACTATTTTTGATTTTTCCTTAATCACAAAATCACATTCCTTTTTTTGATTATGGTAATAAATCTCTTTCCCTTTCCTTTTAAGGTCAAGGAAAACCAGATTTTCCAACAAACGACCCTTGTCCTCTGTATGATGAAAAGCAAGCATTCGAAGCAAACCTAAATCTATAAGGTATCCCTTTTTTGCATTTTGCATTTGTTTCTTCAGGGACACATCATATTTATTAACCATAAAAATCAAATAACTATCTTGTAGAAACGCAATATAATTGCTTATTGTGCTTGCATTTTTTACTCCAACCACCTTTGCCAGACTATTATAAGACATGAGTTTACCGACATTGCTGGAGATATAATAAACCAGTTCCAACAATTCCTTTTCATTTGTAAGATTATTTCGAACCATTACATCCCTATACAACACACTTTCATAGAGCGACTTTAGATATTCCCTATTACCTGACTTTAAATAGTCCGGAAATCCTCCCAATTCAAAGTATGAATTGAACTGTCCCTTTAATAAGGCCTTTTCATTTGTTGACAATAATCCTATTTCCGGATAATCTATATTTCTAAGTCTTAGAAATTCTTTGAAAGAAAAAGGGAATAATTCTCTTCTCACATACCTCCCCGTTAAGTGAGTCCCTAATTCCCGGCTTAACATCGATGCATTCGAACCAGTTACAAAAACCTTACTGCCATAATCCCTGAGTCGCCTTATGTAACGTTCCCACCCTTCAATATTTTGTATTTCGTCAAAATAGTAGGTGTTCTGCGTACCAAAAAGCTCAATGAATAATTCTGTAATAATTTGAAAATCGCTAACTGTGAATTTCAATACCCGTTCATCATCAAAATTGAAAAAATAATCCGATTCGTTCTGTTTTGATCTGATTTCCTGTAACAATGTTGACTTTCCACATCGTCGAACTCCGGATATTACGACAACTTCACTATCATCTACAAATGACTGATGACGCAAAACATCATCTGGTTTGAGACTTAAAGTTCTCTGATCTAATAATACTTCTTTCAATATTTGCTTATTCATAACAATGTAAATTTAATTGTTTCTATTCGAATTAGCAACTTTTATTATATACTTTCTATTACGAATAGACGGTCGTATTATAATCCAGCCTCTCTTTAAAAAACATGCACAAAAAGACATTCATTTCGAATTCACAACCATTATTACGAACCAATTAACAACTACCAAGTTCTCTCAAAATAAGCAAGTTGCAGATTATCTGTCTTTTAGACTTAAAAACACAGCTCCCCTACGGACTGCGCTTAAGCCCTGCAAGTCATTGATTTGCAGGATTTTTTGCATATAATTGGAGATATACTATTCCCTGGCACCACTTAACCCTGCTCTAAAACCTTTCAAACTCGCTAAAGCCTCCTCATAAGAAAAGCTATTATTTGTTTCCAGAATCTGATTTATCAGTCTGCTTTCTTCTGCACTGGAGATTTCTATATCCATCAACTCCTCGATTTTACGATAAACATTTGATATTTGAGGAATTAACCCTGAAACATCCATTCCCAGCAGCCTGGATCCTGCTGACTTGAAATTAAAATCAGAGTTTAAATAAATCTCTTCGTAGTGATCTTTTGCAGCTCGTTCCTGGTTTATTGCAAGGTAATTCTCAATGATAAAGGCTATGTCATCTGCATCCCTGTTATGCAATTGATTTCGATCCCTCCATGCCATTAATTTAAGGAGAAATATTCCCCGCAATGAAACAACCTCAATTTCAAATTCCTTATCTATTTTCACAACAAGGGTGTCTTCCTTCGTCTCTTCAAAACCCAGAACGGACATTGCAACTGTTTCATCCGGGGGCCAATAAACTTTATCATCTTTCTGCTTAATCTTTCCAAATGGAACAATATCGAATCTAAGTATCTGCTTGTATAGAAAGCGTTGTACCTGATTATGATCCTTCTGAATATCCGGATGCTGTAAAAGTTTTACCCGAACTTCTTCAAACCTTTTCCATGATGACAATGCAATTGCAATATCAAGATCCAGGGTAGCTCTACCGCTTCTCTTTCCGTGCAAAGCCATAATAATATTCATCGCTGTAGCTCAAATAACATAGAAACTAAGATCTTCACTCTGGAATTAGTCTGATAAAAAGTCTAGTAAGGATTTCAGAAGTGGATGTTGAAACTTATCACTTGATATATTGTAAGTCATTTGCTAATATCTCATTTGCGATTTGAATATTTCGTTCGACTCCACTACCTACTAGATCAGCGTAAATTAATAGTTCCGGAACCACTCCTGGCAGTGTACCCATATTACTCTCATCCCAGAATATTTCCAGTATCTCCAAATTGCCGGATTCATTTAGAATCAGCCTAAGGTCTCTTGCAAATTCCTTCCAATTCTGGTCTGTATATAATGTGAAGTTTTTAGGATTTAGATTCATGGTTTTTAGTGCTGCAGCAGTCTCTCCTCCCCAAAGAACTCTACCCTTTGAATTCTGTATAGGTAGATCCTGCCAGTTAATATAATCACCGGCAAACTCAAAATCCATCCTTTTAATAGCCAGGCGAGGTCGCAGTACATCAAAATATGAGATAATCCATCTGTCAAGCAGCAATCTGAGGTTCTTTAAATGTCTCCCGCCTCCAGCCTTCAGCACAAAATTCAGACTTTCTAACTCAGTTAAAATATTGCTTACGGAACCAACTGAAATTCCCGATAATTCTGATAATCGCCTGTTAGGTAAATGGATAATATCAGGATTACACAACAATAAAAATATTAGTTTTATTCCCGACTCCCTGAATGCTCTCGCCTGCTTTGTCAATAAAGGGTTATATATCTTTTGACCTGAAATAAATACCAGAAGTTCTGCATTTCTAACATAGGTATTTCCTGATCCATCCAAATAGTTGATTCCGTTTTGTCTGAGCTCATCAGCTACTTCCAGGGCTATATAATTAGAAATAATTATTATTGGCTGATCTATTCGTTTTTCAAGTTCTTTTACCTGTTGCAACACAATCCCTTTACTGGAAACTCTTATCTCTTTCCAGGCTGCAACCCTGTAATCAACTTGTCTGATTGTAAGCTGATAATCATCTTTCAATCTTTCAATTGACACCTCATTTTGAATGCCTGATAACTGGCCGAAATTATTTACAGCATCATATACATATCTGTCTTTCATGATCATGTACTTTTGTTGATCATTAAATCAAAAAGCAAGTATTATGACTACAAATATTCGGTACATTAATGGATGATTGCCTTTTGATTTTCAAGAGGTGATGAAAATGAAAGATACCCATCTGGTAACTCTAGTTGCCCTTCTCCAGGAAACGTTCAATATCCCGGATCTTTCCAAATATGACCATAATGTCATCTTTTCGTAAATGGCTGTCTGCTTTTGCAATATTTTTAATTTGATTTGTCTTGATCTTAATTCCCAGGAAGCTTTTATCAATCTCCCGGGAAATAATAGCCAGAACTGTGATATCAAACTCAGAACGGATATTTGACTCGCTTAGAATCTTTCCATCATACCTTTCCGGAACAGTAATCTTGACTATGCTGTAATCCGCTGAGAGTTCAAACGTATCTATCAGACCTTCCGTAGTTAA